>CAISGS010000167.1 GCA_903884915.1 uncultured Caulobacteraceae bacterium
CTTGGCGGCGAGGGCTCTGGCGACATGGACCCGCGCCGCCTCTCCGCCCGACAGGGTGGTAATGTCGCGGCCGAGAAGATGTTTTAGATCGCAGGCCTCAACGGCCTCATCGACGGCGGCTTGATCCAAGGCGCTGAGCCGTCCGGTCTGGCCGCCATAGGCGAACCGGCCAAGGGCTATGGCCTCATGAACCGCGATGGGCCAAGCGACGGGGCGGCTTTGCGGCAGATAGGCCACGCGGCGCGCCCGGGCGGTGGCGCTTAGGCTCGCAACAGGATCGCCGCCGATCAGGGCGCTGCCGCTCGATAGGGGGGTGAGACCCAGCAGGCTGCGCGCTGCCGTGGTCTTGCCCGAGCCATTGGGACCGAGCAGCCCGACCAATTCACCGGGATAGAGATCGAGGCTGAGACCCTTGAGGATCTCCTTTTGGCCCTTTCGGACCACAGCCTTTTGCAGGGACAGGAGCGGGGCGGTCATTGGGCCTTGCCCTGCGCACTGCGTCGCGCTGCGATCCATAGGAAGATGGGCGCGCCAACCAAGGCGGCGACGACGCCCAGCTTAAGTTCATTATCGCTGGGCACCAATCGCGCGCCCACATCAGCGAGCACCAGCAGGACCCCGCCTGCAAGCGCCGAGGGAACCAGAGCCCGGCCCGGATCAGACCCGACCAGAGGCCGCACCAGATGGGGCGTGACGATGCCGACAAAGCCGATGGCTCCGGCCAGCGCCACTGAGCCTCCCGTCGCCAGACCACAGCCCACAGCTACCAAGACCCGCGTTCGGGTCAGATCAAGCCCAAGTCCGTGGGCCGCCTCTTCGCCCAAGGTCAGGGCTGAAAGACCGCGCCGAGTCATCAGTAAAATGAGGGTTCCCAGCGCGATGATCGGGCCGGACAGGGCAATGTCGGACAGGCTGCGATTGGCCACCGACCCCATCAGCCAACTGACCATATCGTTTAGCGTAAAGGGGTTGGGCGCGAGGTTCATGAGGAGCGATAGGAGCGCGCCCGCAAGGCTGGACAGGCCAACCCCGATCAGGATCAGACCGACCATGTCCCGCACCCTTTGGGCCGCAAAGGCGATCAGGGCGGTGGCCGACAGGGCCCCAACCACAGCGCCGATCTGTAAGGCCGGGGCAAAGCTTGCGCTGAAGCCATAATAGATGGCGATGACCGCACCGAGCGAGGCCGTCACTGACACACCCAAAACGCCCGGCTCGGCCAAAGGATTGCGCAGCAGCCCCTGCATAGCAGCCCCCGACAGGCCTAGACTGGCCCCCACGATCCAGGCCGCCAGCGCTCGGGGCAGGCGAATGGACCAGAGAATCGTCTGGCTGGTGGCATCCCCGCCGCCGAATAGGCTGGCGAGGACCTTACCCAAGGCCATGGGGGTCTCGCCCAAGCTGCAGGCCAACAGCACGGCCAGAAGGCTGGCGATAGCGAGGGCTGGGATCAGACTGCGGCTATGATCGGTCGGTCCAGCGCTCATGGCCGCTTACCGCGCAAAACATCCCCGCCCTTGGCCATGTCCAAGGTGGCATCGGCGAGGAACCAGCCCGAACAGGCCGTCACTGCGCCGGGCAGGGCGACTGTGGGGCGTGATTTGAGGCTCTGGCGCACGAGGGGATGACGGGCCGACGACCAAGGAAAGAGGTCCACCTCGCCCAAACTCATAAATCCAGTCACCACCATGCTGGGGGCCTTTGCGGCTAGCCTTTCCAGCGGCAGTTCGCTCCAGCCGCGATGGCGATCATCGTAGGGGACAAGGCCCGCTGTCGCCATCATCTGGCCAAGGCTGGTATCGGCCCCCGCCTGAACGCCGCCGGAAGTGACATAGAGCGCCTCGACAGGTGGGCCTTGGCGCTTGGCCTTGGCAAGGGTGGCATCAAACTGACGCACAGCAGCCTCGCCGCGCTCTGGATGGCCAAGGCCCTTGGCTGCCAGCCGAAGATTGCCGCGGATGCCCTCATATTGATCGGCCTCGCCCAGCTGTAGGACGGGCGTGCCGGAGGCTTGGAAAAACCGCGCGGCGTCCGGTCCGCCGCCATAGGTCCGCACCACCAAATCCGGCTCAAGGGCCAGAACCGACTCGGCGCGCGAGCGCACCTGCGGAAGGCCCTTGGCCGCCTCGCGCATATAGGAATGGCTGGCCTGGGACTGGCTCGAGAGGGCGAGGATCTGGCTACGGTCTGCGAATTTCAGCACGAACTGGTCTGCGCAATAGTCGAGTGACACAACCCGCTTGGGCGCGGATGAAGTCACTGGGCGCGGTGCCTCGGACACCGCGACGACGGCGATAGCGGACAGGCCGACCACGACCGCTGAAGCGGCCCATAGGTGACGACCCTTCGCCAATCTGCGCAGCGGCCCATCGGCCATGCACCCCGTCTCCTGTTCGCCCAAATTGCGGTCTGCTCTTGGGTCCTGTGCTATAGAAGGGCGCGAGCACGGGGTAAAGTGCGGGCTCAGATCGATCGGATCGTGGCGAGTGCAGTTTATTTTCCGCTCACTGTGCATTAGGGTCGCGGCGCGCATCGTCCGTCGGTGCCAACCGTTCGAAGGGTTAAGGCCACGTCCGTCGCTGCCATCACCATCAATGACGTTGCCGATCGCGCGGGCGTCTCGATCAAGACCGTTTCACGCGTCCTGAATAACGAGGCCAATGTTCGACCTGAGACCCGGGAGCGGGTGCAGGAGGCGGTGACGGCCCTTGGCTATCGGCCCAACCTGTCGGCGCGCAGCCTTGCCGGCTCGCGCTCGTTCCTGATTGGCCTCTGTTTTGACAATCCCAACCCCGCCTATGTCAGCGAGGCCCAGATTGGGGCCATTACCCGCTGCCGCGTGTCTGGTTATCATCTCGTCGTTGAGCCCGTCGACAATCGCTCAGAGACCGCCGATTCCCAACTCGAAGCCATGGTGTTCAATGTGCGCGTCGACGGGGTGATCATCACGCCGCCAGTCTCCGACCATCCGGCGATCTTGGCCATGCTTGAGGCCAGCCGCACACCCTATGTCCGTATCTCGCCAGAGCGCGACCGTGACCGGGGCCCTAGCGTCTATATGGACGACTATAAGGCCGCCTATGACATGACCAACTATCTGCTGGGTCTGGGCCATCGGCGCATTGGCTTTGTGCGCGGTCACCCCGATCACGGGTCCTCCTATCGCCGGTTTGATGGGTTTCACGCGGCGATGGCCGATCACGGCTTGCCGCTGCAGCCGGACCTTCTGGCGCAAGGCTATTTCACCTTTCAGTCGGGCGTGCAGGCGGGCGAGCAACTGCTGCGCCATCCAGAGCGTCCGACCGCGATCTTTGCGGCCAGTGACGGCATGGCCTTGGGTGTGATGTCGACAGCGGCGCGGATGGGCCTGTCCATTCCCACCGACCTGTCCGTGGCAGGCTTTGACGATACGCCGACCGCGCGGGTGGTCTGGCCGCCTCTGACGACCGTGCGCCAGCCGATTAACGAGATGGCTGCCGCCGCTGCCGACATCCTGATCAGTGGTGAGGCCAGACGGGCCATGGATGACAAGCTGCCGATCAAGCGGATGTTGGATTTCGAGCTGATCGTGCGCCAATCCTGCGCCCCACCCAAGGCCTAGAGCCCCATTTTCATTAAGACTTGGAAAATGCAGCTTTGTTCCAGACATCGCCGAGTCTTTGATATTTCTTACCATCGTTTCCAGTTTTGAGGCGATAGGCCTGCGAGTGTCCCTAGGTCTTAAGCCCGTTCATGCCCCACCATGTCATCAGGTGACCTAAGGGTAGACGCGCGATCGTGACTTTACAGAGCAATTATAAAACGCGCATTTTGAGGCTTCGAAAAGGGCGAGGCGGCAAATGAGCGGTCTGGTCTGTGCACTGACATGAGGAAATGACCATGGCGCAAGCCTATATCGTAGCGGCCGCGCGTACGGCCGGGGGCCGCAAGGGCGGACGTCTGTCGGGCTGGCACCCAGCCGATCTGGCCGGAAGTGTTCTGGACGCGTTGATCGCGCGCACGGGTGCTGATCCGGCACTGGTTGAAGATGTGATCATGGGCTGCGTTGGTCAGGCCGGTGAACAGGCCACCAACATCGCGCGCAACGCCGTGCTGGCCTCGAGCCTGCCCGAGAGCGTGCCCGCCACCTCGGTTGACCGTCAGTGCGGTTCGTCGCAGCAGGCCCTGCACTTTGCCGCTCAGGCCGTGATGTCCGGCTCGATGGACATTGTCATCGCCGCTGGCGTCGAGAGCATGAGCCGCGTGCCCATGGGCATGCCGACCATCCTGCCTTTCAAGAACGGCCTTGGCATCTATAAGAGCCCGCGCATGGAAGAGCGCTATCCTGGCATCCAGTTCAGCCAGTTCGTGGGTGCGGAAATGGTCGCTGCCAAGTACGGCCTCGACAAGGACCAGATGGACAGCTTCGGCTATGCCAGCCACCAGAAGGCCATTGCCGCGACCA
This sequence comes from uncultured Caulobacteraceae bacterium, assembly GCA_903884915.1. GTDB lineage: Bacteria > Pseudomonadota > Alphaproteobacteria > Caulobacterales > Caulobacteraceae > CAISGS01. Next base: position 4,445 of record CAISGS010000167.1, read on the forward strand.
AGAGCTGTGCCTTCACCGACGAGATCGTGCCAATCCAGATCACCATGCCCGACGGCTCGACCGAAATGCATGTGATCGACGAGGGGATCCGCTTTGAAGCCAGCCTCGAAGGCATGCGCGGCGTCAAGCTGTTGCAAGAGGGCGGCACCTTGACGGCGGCCACCTCCAGCCAGATCTGCGACGGCGCTTCGGGCGTCATGGTCGTCAACGAGGCCGGTCTGAAGGCTCTGGGCGTCGAGCCCCTGGCCCGCATCCACCACATGACCGTCATTGGCGGTGATCCGGTGATCATGCTGGAAGCCCCGATCCCCGCGACCCACCGCGCCCTTAAGAAGGCCGGTATGAAGATCGACGATATCGACCTTTACGAAGTCAACGAAGCCTTCGCCTCGGTGCCAACCGCTTGGCTCAAGGATATCGGCGCCGATCCTTCCCGTCTGAACGTCAATGGCGGCGCGATTGCTCTGGGTCACCCCCTCGGTGGTTCGGGCACCAAGCTGATGACCACCTTGATCCACGCTCTAGGCGCCCACAAGAAGCGCTATGGTCTGCAGACCATGTGCGAAGGCGGCGGCCTAGCCAATGTGACGATCATCGAGCGCCTCTAAGGGGTTCGATAATTTTAGGAAAGGGCCGGTCGGCAACGGCCGGCCCTTTTCATTTTAACCACACAACAAAGACCGGGAGGACGCCATGTCAGACAAGATCGTGCGGATCGGAGGCGCGGGCGGCTTTCTCGGTGACAGTTCGGTGGCGGCTCCCCAACTGATTGACGGGGGACGGCTCGACTATCTGATCCTCGACTATCTGGCCGAGGCGACCATGCCGATGCTGGCCATGATGCAGAAGGGACGGCCCGAAGGCGGCTATGCCCGCGACTTCACCGAATGGGTCTGGAAAGACAATATCCGCGAACTGAAACGCCAGTCCATCAAGGTCGTGACCAATGCCGGGGGGCTGAACCCCAAGGCCTGCCGCGCGCGCATGGAGGCCTTGGCCGCTGACGCGGGCCTGAGTTTCAACATCGCTATTGTTGAGGGCGACGATCTGCGCGGCGATCTGGGCCGTCTGGCCGATGTGCGCGAGATGGTGTCCGGTGATGGCTTTCCCGCCCCCGACGCGGTGCTCAATGCCAGCGTCTATTTCGGGGCTGACCCGATTGTTGCGGCCCTCAGGGCCGGGGCCGATGTGGTGATCACGGGCCGGGTGGTCGATTCCGCTCTCGTGCTCGCGCCCTTGATGTTCGAGTTCGGCTGGAAGGCCAGCGACTATGATCAGCTTGCCGGTGGCTCGCTGGCCGGTCACGTCATCGAGTGCGGGGCGCAGGCCACCGGCGGGCTCTTTACCGATTGGGAGAGCGTGCCGGACTGGGCCCATATTGGCTATCCGATCGTCGAATGTGCTGCCGATGGCTCCTTCATCGTCACCAAGCCAGAGGGCACGGGCGGTCTGGTCACCTGCGCCACGGTCGGCGAACAGATTCTCTACGAGGTCGGTGATCCCCAAGCCTATATGCTGCCCGATGTGGTCTGCGACTTTGCCGGTCTCAAGATCGAACAGGTCGGCGAGCAGCGGGTACGCGTCAGTCAGACCAAGGGCCGCGCGCCGAGTGGCTTCTACAAGGTCTCTGTCACCCATGCCGATGGCTGGCGCTGCCTGGCTGCCATGCCGGTGGTGGGCCGCGATGCCGCCCGCAAGGCTGAACGTCAGGCCGACGCGGTGATCGAACGGGTTGAGGAGATGCTCCGCAACCGCAACCTGCCGCCCTTCCGCGCCAAACGGATCGAGGCGCTGGGGGCTGAAGCGACCTATGGGGCCAACAGCCGGGCGCGCGATGTGCGCGAGGTGGTCTGTAAGATCGGGGTCGAGCATGACGATCCCGCCGCGATGGAGGTCTTTATGCGCGAGATCGACTCGCCAACCACCTCCATGTCCCCCGGCTCGACCGGCTGGTTCGCGGGCCGCCCGACCGTTTCGCCAGTGATCCGGGTCTATAGCTGCCTCATTGACCGCACCACCCTATCGCCCAAGGTCGATCTGGCCGGTCAGACCTTTGAGGTCGCGGTGGTCGAACCGGCGCGCCGGTTTACCCCAGACCAGATCGAACGGCCCGATGTGTCTGGTCTTGAGATCAGTTCGTCAGCGGCCAATGATGAAGAGATGGTAGAGGTCGATCTGATCGACATTGCTTGGGCCCGGTCCGGCGACAAGGGCGACTCGTTCAATGTCGGCGTCATTGCCCGCAAGCCCGAGCTCTTGCCCTATATCCGCGCGGCCCTCAGCGAAGCGGCGGTGCTTGGCTTTCTGGCTCACGAGTTCGAAGGCGGTCGCAAACCCAGCGTCGCGCGCTTTGACCTACCCGGTATGACGGCGATCAACCTGCTTTGCCAAAACGCCTTGGGCGGCGGACAGTTGGCGACCCTTCGGCTCGACGCCCTGGCCAAGGGCAAGGCGCAGCAACTGTTGGAGTTCCCGGTGAAGGTGCCGGCGAGGTTGGTTTGAGACTTAAACAAGGCCCCCTTAAGCCCTTTCCCCCCTTGAGGGGGAGAGGGTTGGGAGTGGGGGGTGTGCATCCACTCCCCTCCGCCACATTCCCGCAAAACAGAATTCCAGCGGGCCGCTTCCCGCCGGAGTGAACGGGTCTAGGTCCACGCCTTCGCGGGGAATACGGTGGGGGTAGGGGGGCTTTCTCCGCGTCATTGCGAGGCGCATCGCGCCGAAGCAACCTAGGAGAATATCATCGAAGGTTCCAGTCAGACCCCTGGGTTGCTTCGCTCCCGTCGCAATGACGCAGATTAAAAAGCCCTTTCCCCCCTTGAGGGGGAGAGGGTTGGGAGTGGGGGGTGTTCATCCACTGTTCCTACCGCCGCGTTCCCCGCGAAGGGGGTCCTAGGCCGGTAACCCCGCCAGCCATTCCAAGATCAGGGCATTGACCGCCTCAGGGGCCTCTTGCTGGGTCCAGTGGCCGCAGCCGGGCAGGAGTTCGGCTTTGGTGAGCTTGGGCATCTGGGTGCGCATGGCGGCCAGAAGGTCGATATCCCCAAGCATGCTCAGCACCAGATCGCGCTGGCCGCCAATGAACAGGGCGGGTTGCTCGATCAGGCGGCCTTGGAACTGTTGCAGATAGGCAAAGTCGCGGTCGTGATTGCGATAACGGTTCAAGGGGCCGCGCAGGCCAGAAACCTCGAACTCGTTGACATAATAGTCCAAATCCTCAGCCGTCAGCCAAGCGGGGAAGGGCTGGGGATCAACCAGACCCTCGAGCAGGGTCGCATCGACGGGCTTGTCATTGGGCCAGGTGCCGTCTTGGGCATCGCCGCTGATCGCATAGTAGAACTTACGCAGGAAATCGCGGATGTCGCCTTCGAGATCATCTTCAGCCTGGGGCGATTTTTGGAAATAGTGCTGATAGAAGAACTTGCCGCGCGAGGTGAAGACCTGATCAATCATGACGCTGAACGAGGCTTGCGGCACGCCCAGATAGGGTACCGACAGGCCGCAGACGGCGCGCACCCGGTCAGGGCGGATCAGGGCGCTGTTCCAGACCTGCGGCGCGCCCCAGTCATGGCCGATCAGCACGGCCTTTTCGCCGGGGCTGAGCACCTCGATAAGACCGGCAATGTCGCCCACCAGCGACTCCATATCATAGGCCGCGATGGCGTGGGGCTTGGACGAGCCGCCATAGCCGCGCACATCCATGGCCACGGCGCGGAACCCGGCCTTGGCGATCGGCTCCATCTGATGGCGCCAAGAAAACCAGCTTTCGGGAAAGCCGTGGACCATCAGGACCAGCGGGCCCTCGCCTTCGGTGGCGATACGGATACGGCGGGTGCCGACGGAGTGGGTTTCAAAGGTAGGCATGGGTCTTAGCTCCAGGACGGGTTGACCTGTTGGTCTTTGGCAGCGGTGGATTGGGCAAGCTTGGCACGTTTAAAGCCGTCACGTTCCTGCATCCGGGCCCAATAGGCGGCCACGGCGGGCGGGAACTGTTCATCGAGCTTCAAGGTTTCAGCCAGCAGCAGGGCATAGGACACGGAAATATCGGCCGCCGTGAACCGGCCCGCCGCAACGAACTCTTGTGCCGAGACGATGGCCTCTAGGCCGCGCAGTCTGGCGAGGAACCATTTGCCATAGTCGTCCGCCACCTGCGGGCTGCGCCGTTCCTTGGGCTCCAGCCGCGTGTAGCGCAGCACCAGGGTCTGGGGGAAGGTCAAGGTCGCCTCGCCATAATGCAAGGCGTTGAGATAGGCACCGTATCCGGGCTCATCCACGCCCACGCCGAGGGTTCCGGCACCAAACTTGGCGGCCAGATATTCGCAGATGGCGGCGGATTCCGTCATGCGCAACTCGCCATCGAAAAAGGCGGGGATGGTGCCGAGTGGATTGATCTGCAAATAGCCGCGATCATGCATGCGCGGCGGGAAGGGCAGCATCTTCAGTTCATAGGCCAACCCCAACTCCTCCAACGCCCAAAGCGGGCGGAACGAGCGGGCATCGGCGCAGTGATAGAGGGTGATCATCCAGCGTTTCCCCAGTCATATCTGTGCCTGTTTATCAGGCCTCCGGTGCAGCCATCGCCGCCCGATTGCCCAAACCATACTGCTTTTCTGACAAAGACCAGACTCAAATGGCATGGCGCACCGATCAGATCGTGACCTTGAGGGGCCTTGCAGGCTAGGGTCGCGCAATTGATCACTCTTGGATATTGATGATGCGCGCCTTCAATCCATTACAACAGCTTTCAGCCCTCGTCCTGAGTGTCTCGCTGGCCCTCGCGCCCATGCCGGTTCTGGCGCGGGAGGCGCTGAAGGCGCAGCCGGTTGCGCAGGCCCAGTTCAAGGCTGGTGCGGTCGCAACCTCAGACGCCTATAGCGCTGTGGTGGCCAAGGCCATCTTGCAAAAGGGTGGCAATGCGGTCGATGCGGCGGTGGCCACGGCCTTTGCGCTGGCCGTGACCTTGCCAGAGGCGGGCAATCTGGGCGGCGGCGGCTTCATGACGGTCTGGATGGAGGGCAAGCCCTATTTCCTCGACTATCGCGAGCGCGCACCGGCCAAAGCCTCAGCGGATATGTATCTGGACGCCAAGGGCAATGTGGTTCCAGACCTTAGCCTGATCGGCAATCTGTCGGCGGGTATTCCGGGCACGGTGCGAGGCATGGCAGCGGTCCATAGCCGCTTTGGCCGCCTGCCCTGGAAGGACGTGGTTGCGCCTGCCATCGCTCTGGCCCGCGACGGGTTTGTGGTGCCCGAGCGCTTGCAAAAGAACCGCGATGCCGACATGCCAAACTATGCCGGAAAGACCAATTTCGCCGCCTATTATGCGGGGATGAATGCGGGGGCGACCTTCAAGCAGCCGCACCTAGCCGCCACGCTGCAACGCATCGCCGCGCAGGGCGATAAGGGTTTTTATGAGGGCCGGACTGCCGATCTGATCGTCGCCCAGATGGGGCGCGGACCGGTCAAGGGGATCATCACCAAGGCCGATTTAGCGAGCTATAAGGCTGTATGGCGCGAGCCGGTGCGGGCCTCTTGGAATGGCTTTGACGTGATCACCGCACCGCCACCCAGCTCTGGCGGCATTGCCCTGATTCAACTCCTGTCGATGAAATCCATTCTGGCCCCAGCCTTTGAGGGCGTCGCCCACAATAGCCCGCAATATATCCACCTGCTGGCTGAGATCGAAAAGCGGGTCTATGCCGACCGGGCCGAATATCTGGGTGATCCTGACTTTGTGAAGGTCCCCGTTCAGGCCCTGATCGACCCGGCCTACCTTGCGGCCCGCGCAGGCGAGGTCAAGGCCCTGACCCCCTCTGAAACCCGCAAGATCAATCCGGGTCTGGAAAAGCTGGAGACCACCCACTTCTCGGTCGTCGACCGTTGGGGCAATGCGGTGTCCAACACCTACACGCTCAATGGCAGCTTCGGCTCCGGCGTGGTCGTCGAGGGCGCGGGCTTCTTGATGAATGATGAGATGGACGATTTCTC
>CAISGS010000168.1 GCA_903884915.1 uncultured Caulobacteraceae bacterium
ATTGGTCGGGCTGCTCGGTCCAAATGGCTCGGGCAAGACCACGGCAGCGCGCAGCCTGCTGGGTCTCACCCCCCTATCGAGCGGCAGCGCCCTGATCGGCGGCGATCCTGTTGCGAGCCTAAGCGCCACCGCCCGGGCGCGGCGCGTGGCCTATCTGCCGCAAAGCCGCCCCGTCGCTTGGCCCATCGCGGTTCATGAGGCCATAGCCCTTGGCCGGTTCGCCTATGGCGGTCAGACCGGACGGCTCAGCGCCTTGGATCAAGCCGCCGTCGATGAGGCCGTTGAGGCCTGCGATCTAAAACATCTTCTCGACCGCGACATTACCACCCTGTCAGGCGGAGAGGCAGCGCGGGTCCATGTCGCCAGAGCCCTCGCCGCCAAGGCCCCCGCCCTGATTGCCGATGAGCCGACCGCCGCCCTCGACCCGCTGCACCAATGGACGATCATGCAGGTTCTGGCCCGGCAGGCAGCGCAAGGCAGCGGTATCTTGACCGTGGTTCACGATGTGACCTTAGCGGTTCAGTTTTGCACGCGTGTGGTGGTGATCAAGGAGGGCGAGTGCCTGGCCTCTGGCCCACCCGCCGAGGTCTTGACGCCGCAGTTGCTGGCCAAGGCCTATGGCATTGATGCGCGCTGGACCTGCGACGCCGATGGCTCGGCGCTGGTGGTCCACGGTCCGGCCGTTCAAGGCCTCTAAAGAAAAAGGGGCGCGCCGCCGTTCGCAGCACGCCCCCTATTATCTGTCTTAACTAGCCGTTCGGCTTGCCCTTTTTGGAAGGCTTAGGCTTCTTGGTGAAGGGGGCCTTACCCTCGAAAGCCGCCTTCTTATCGAAATAGGGCTTCTTGTAAGGCTTTGGTGCGCGGGGCGCTTCGGCTTCGCCCGGACGATCGACCGGTGACCAAGGCTTGGCCGCAGCATCCTTGGGCGGACGCGGCGCAAAGGGCTTAGCGGCAGAGGCTTGGTCGCGCGGGGCAAACTTGCGCGGTGCCCGCTCGCGAGGTCCGCCTTCATCCGAACGGGCGGCTTGTGGCCGAGGTTCGTAGGCGCGGGGCTCATAGGCGCGCGGCTCTTGAGCCCGAGGTTCTTGAGTCCGGGGCTCTTGTGGGCGCGGCGTATAGGGCGGCTTGCCGCCTTGCGGGCGCGGTTCGAACGGACGATCTTGCGAGCGCGGCTCATAGGCGCGTTTTTCGCGGGCCTGAGGGGCTGGACCGCGCTGATCACGCGGCGGACGAGGCCGCTGCTCACGGGGACCATCGCGGTTGGCCGAAGGGGCCACAGCCGGTTCGATACGCAGATCATTGTCGGGCGCACTTTCCGCAGCCGCCTTGATGGCGGCCGTGAAGCGAGCTTCGGCTTCCTTGGTGATCTCGAACTTGGTTTCCCGATCAAAGATCTTGATCGCGCCAATGTCCTTCTTGGTGATGTGACCGGCGCGGCAGATCAGGGGGATCAGCCATTTGGGGTCGGCATTATTGTTGCGGCCTGTCGACAAACGGAACCAGACCACATCGTCGGCGGCCATACGTTCGGGACGGCCACCATCGCGGTCACGATCAAAGGCCCGGTCGCGGTCCTTGTCCTGCGGCGAGCGCGAGGGCGGGGCCATGCTGGCGCGGGGATCGTCGAACAGGTCCTCAGGCGCAGGCAGGGCCGATTGGCGTAGACGGATCAGCGCGGTCGCGATCTCCATCGGCGTGCGGGTTTCCATGATGGCATTGGCGAGGGTCAGTTCTTCCTCGCTCGGGGCCTCGGTCAGAAGCGGGTCTTGCAACATGCGCTGCAGATCGCCAGCGCGGATCTCTTCGGCGCTGGGCGGGCCACTCCAGGTCGCTTCGATGTTTGCGGACGACAGAATCTGCTCGACCCGGCGACGGCGGCTATAGGGCGCCATCAGGACCGAGACGCCCTTGCGGCCCGCGCGGCCCGTCCGGCCACTGCGGTGCAGAAGGCCAGCGCGGTTCACGGGAAGGTCGGCATGGATCACGAGGCCAAGGTCGGGCAGGTCCAGACCGCGTGCGGCAACGTCGGTGGCGACACAGACGCGGGCCCGGCCATCACGCAGCGCCTGCAAGGCATCGGCCCGCTCGCGCTGGGACAGTTCGCCCGACAGGGTCACGACCTCAAAGCCGCGCTCGCGCAGGCTAGAATAGAGCCGACGGACATTTTCGCGGGTCGAACAGAAGACCAGAGCCCCCGGCGCATCGACGTGACGCAGCACATTGACCACCGCCCGTTCGATCTCGTTGGGGGCGCAGCTGATGACGCGATATTCGATATCGCCATGGGGTTCGTTCAGGCTGGTCGTATCGATCCGCACCGCATCGCGCTGATAGCGGCGCGCGAGGGTGGCGATGTCTTTTGCGATGGTGGCCGAGAACAGCAGGGTCCGGCGCTCGACCGGCGCGGCATCCAAAATGAATTCCAGATCATCGCGAAAGCCGAGATCAAGCATCTCGTCAGCCTCGTCCAGAACCGCGACCTTCAAGGCCGACAGGTCCAGATGGCCGCGCTCAATATGGTCGCGCAAACGGCCGGGGGTGCCGACAACAATGTGGGCACCGTAGCTAAGCAAACGCTGCTCGCGCCGCGCATCCATGCCGCCGACGCAAGACACGACGACCGCGCCAGCCTTGCCATAGAGCCAGGTCAGTTCGCGGCTGACCTGGATGGCCAATTCACGGGTCGGAGCAATGGCGAGGCACAGGGGCGGGCCAGACTGGCCCATCCGCTCAGCATCGCCCAGCAGGGTCGAGGCGGCGGCGAGGCCAAAGGCAACGGTCTTACCCGAACCGGTCTGGGCCGAAACAAGAAGATCTTGGTCGATGGCCCGCGCTTCAAGGACAGCTGCCTGCACCGGAGTGGGGTCCTTATAACCCTGCTCAACGAGTGCGCTCTGCAGCGCGGGATGGGTAGTGGAAAAGGGCATAAAGGTCCTGACTGATCTGCCCGGCGCACACAAACGATCGCCCGGGGAAAGCGCACGGGGGGGCGTGCTGGCGCTCCTTTAGGGCAATAGGGCTATTTTCTCAACCAAAGCATTGATTCAGCTTAAAGATAGATCGTCAAACTGCGATTCCGTGGTGCCATAGCGCCCTATGGGCAACAGGGGCGTTGAGATTTGACCCCAAACCCTACTGGCTGGCCCAGACAATGCGCGACATCCAAACCAGTTCGGACAGGTTCACCGTCAGGCCTGGCTGGCCGGGATTGAGGGCCTCGAGGACAAGCTTTTGCGCCGACCTTTGCGCCAACTGCATAATGGCCATCTCACCAGAATGGGTCTTGATCACCACTCGGTCGCCTCGGCGCGCTTCGAGGCTGGGACTGACAACGAGGCGGTCGCCATCGCGATAGATCGGGGCCCACTGATGGCCGCTAATCTCCAGCACAAAGGCACCCTCCTCGGCCACGCCCGGGACCAAGGCGACATCCCAGCCCGTGCCGATTGGATATCCAGAGGGATCAATATGACCGGCTTGCGCGGCCTCATTAAAACCCATCAAGGGGGCATAGCCGATAGGGCTCCCAGCCGTGTCGTCCGCCAAGGCTGCAAAGTCTGCAAAACTGATCCCTGCCGCCGCAATGACCTTGGCCAAGCTCTCGGTCGAGGGCCAGCGCGGGCGGGGCGGCCGCTCTTTTGACAACCGCTTGGACCGATTGAAGATTGTGGAATCGAGCCCTGCCATTTTGGCCAAGGATGATGGGGACATGGCAAGCCGCGCGGCCAAGGCGTCAATCGCGCCCCAGATCTGGGCATGTGACAGGGCACTCATGACCGGCTCCGGCGCGGTTGGGGCCAAGACTGTACCACTCAAGACCAACAGCTTAACCGGTCAAAAGCGCTGAAAAACACGTAGCACGGGTAATGGGCGCGCAACAGGCCCCTGATCAGAGAATATAGGCTATGGGCGATTTGGCACACTTGACGTTAACGTAAGGGGCATCTAGCGTTTGAAAAACAAGATGATGGGAGACATGTCATGACCTCTGATCTGAGGCGTCCAGAGCGCACCTTCACCATTCGCAATCTTTGCGTTGAGTTTCGCGTCACTCCGCGCGCCCTTCGGTTCTACGAAGATAAGGGCCTGCTCTATCCAGCACGCGAGGGCCTAAACCGGGTTTATAATCATCGCGACCGCGCGCGCCTGCAGCTGATATTGCGCGGCAAAAGGGTTGGGCTCAGCCTTGCCGAAATCCGCGAAATTCTGGATCTCTATGACGAGAACGACGGCGGCGCCGCCCAGATGGCCAAGTCGCTTAAGAAGTTCCGCGAACGGATCTTGGCCCTTGAAGCCCAGCGTGACGATATTGACGGCGCCATCGAGCAACTGCGCGGCGGCTGTGATCGCATGGAGCGGCAATTGACGCAGTTGCGTCCAGATCTTTTGCCTCGCGCCGCAGATTATGATCAGGTCCTGCGGGCCCGTTTAGATGGTGTGGCCGACAACGCCCACGCCGACTAGGATGTCTTGCTGAGCGCTTAACTCCAGAGTTTCGGAACCTTCATGACCTATCGTGCCCCTGTCCGTGATCAGATGTTCGTTCTGCGGGACGTGTTGAACATTGCGCAATATGCCGACCTTCCCGGCTTTGCTGATGCCTCGGTAGAGTTGGTCGAACAGGTCCTCACCGAGGGCGCCAAGTTCTGTGAAGAGGTCCTCGCCCCCCTCAATGGCATAGGCGACAAGCAGGGCTGTATCTGGTCACCCGATCACACGGTCAAGACCCCGGACGGGTTCAAGGCCGCCTATAGGGCCATGGTCGATGGCGGCTGGCCTGCCATCGGAGCAGAACCCGAGTTCGGCGGACAAGGCCTGCCAGCGGTTGTGACCTTGGCCTATAGCGAGATGTCTTCGGCGGCCAATATGGCCTTTGCCATGTATCCGGGCCTGACCCATGGCTGCTATTCGGCCATCCTTGCGGGCGGATCGGACGAGCAAAAGGCCCTCTACCTTCCCAAACTGGCCACCGGTCAATGGGGCGGGACCATGAACCTGACCGAGTCGCACTGCGGCACCGATCTGGGCCTTCTGCGCACCAAGGCGGTACCGCAGGCAGACGGCTCCTACAAGATCACCGGCCAGAAGATCTGGATCTCCGGCGGCGAACACGACATGGCCGAGAACATCGTCCATCTGGTGTTGGCCCGCATCGAGGGCGCGCCCGCTGGAGTGAAGGGCATCTCCCTGTTCATCGTGCCCAAGCACATTCCCGACGCTCAAGGCCATCCAGGCGCACGCAACAGCGCTAACTGTGTCGGCCTAGAAGAGAAGATGGGCATCCACGGCAGCGCC
>CAISGS010000169.1 GCA_903884915.1 uncultured Caulobacteraceae bacterium
CAGCTCGGAAGAGGCGTGGCTGGGAATAGAATCGGTTACCGAGCGGCGCGGCATTGGCGCAGGGCGAGGCCCCTCGCGGCGCAGATCGCGATGATCCTCACCACCTGGCGTCGGCGCCAGCAAGGCCACCGGCGGGCCACCCGCGCCCAAGGGCAGGTTTTCAGGGTCGATATAGGCCGATAGCTGTTCGCGAATGACGCGAGGCCCGATCTCTTCGGCCGCACCGACCGGCAAGGTCCCCAGTTGAAAGGGGCCATAGGACAGGCGGATCAGGCGATTGACCTTCAGCCCCAGCGATTCCAGCACCCGGCGCACTTCGCGGTTCTTACCCTCGGCCAAGGTGACCGTGATCCAGACATTGGTATGGCGTTTGCCCTCGCGGACCTTATCGAGCTTGGCGGTGATGGGGCCATATTTGACGCCCTCGACGGTGACGCCCCTTAACAGCCGATCCAGCTTGTCCTGCGTCGTATCGCCATAGGCACGGGCGCGATAGGTGCGGTTCCAACCGCTAGAGGGCAGTTCCAACGACCGGGCCAGAGCCCCATCATTGGTCAGCAGCAACAGGCCCTCTGAATTGATATCCAAGCGCCCGACCGAGATCACGCGCGGCAATTCCTTGGGCAGGGCCTCAAAGACGGTCGGGCGCCCTTGCGGGTCCTTATGGGTGGTGACCAGATCAACCGGCTTGTGATAGCGCCACATGCGCGTCGGCTCGGCGTCAGCGACGACCTGTCCGTCCACGGTCAATATGTCACCCGGCGCGACCTTGACCGCAGGCGTGGTCAGGACATGGCCGTTTAGCCGCACCCGGCCCGCCTCAATATAGCGCTCGACCTCGCGGCGCGAGGCCACGCCCGCCCGTGCCAAGGCCTTGGCCACGCGTTCACCCTCAATGGCGGACATATCGTCCGCATCAAAGTCTTCGGGGTCTAGAGCACGAGGCCCTTGACCAAGGACGTCCCAACCGCTTGGGTCTTTTGTATGACTAGCCATGATTTGCGCACCATGCGCATTGCCCTCGCCTGTGCGCAAGCCGCAGCAGACAATGGAGAGACCCCTGTCGGGGCTGTTGTGGTCGATTCTGCCACTGGAGAGGTGATTTCAAGCGCTGGGAACCAGCCCATCGGCCTGAATGACCCCACTGCCCATGCTGAGATCCTCGCCCTGCGCGCTGCGGCCCAGAAGGTCGGCAACTATCGCCTGACCGGCCTGACCCTCGTGGTCACCCTAGAGCCCTGCGCCATGTGTGCCGGAGCGATCAGCCATGCCCGGATCGGGCGCCTGGTCTTTGGTGCCGAAGATGCCAAGGGCGGGGCGGTGGTTCACGGCCCCCGCTTCTTCGAAGGGCCCACCTGCCATTGGCGCCCTGAAGTTCAGGGCGGGGTCTTGGCCGAAGAGAGCTCAGCCCTGCTCAAGGGGTTCTTCAAGGCCCGGCGTCAAGCCAAGACGAACGAGCGGTCCTAGGCCACCGTTTCCGTCAGGCGAAACTCCAGCCGTGCCTTCACCGCAGGCCATTCTGTGTTGATGATCGAGAACACCACCGTGTCACGCACATGGCCGGTCCAGGTGATCTTATGGTGCCGCAAGACGCCTTCTTTCTGCGCGCCGAGCTTGGTGACGGCGGCCTGACTGCGGGCATTGCGCACATCGACCATGAACTCGACCCGCACAGCGCCACAGTCAAAGGCATGGTCGAGCAGCAGGAGCTTGGTCTCAGGATTGACCAGCCCGGACCGTGCATCGGGATTGAGGAAGGTCGCACCGATCTCGACGCCGCCATGCAGCGGCCGGATCGCAAGGAAGCTGGTCGTGCCCACTACCTTGCCATCGGACTTGCGCCGGATGGCATAGCCAATGCGCTCGCCCCGCTGGGTTTCGCCCAAGGTCTGGGCCCAGAAGGTCTCGAACCCCTCGCCGCAGCCATTGACCGACATGATCTCCCACGCCTCAGGATCACAATCGATCGAGGCCTTCAGCGCCTCTTGGTGGGCGGGCGTAACGGGTTCCAGCCGAACATAACGGCCTTCAAGGGGGCGACTGAGAATTTGCATGGTCAGGGGGCGGGCCTTAATTAGGATTTAGTCGCGAGGACTAACATGGTCCTCAAGCCATTTGGCAAGCTCAGATTCCGTCAACTCACCGGCGGCAAGAGACCAGAACACCCGAATACAGTCAGCGTCCGTAGCCGTCACGTTTAGCCCGTTCTTTGCCAGAAACAGCAGACTGACAACAAAGGCCGTCCGCTTATTGCCATCAGCAAAAGGATGGTTGCGCGCAATGCCAAAACCATAAGACGCGGCCAATTCGCAAAGGGTCGGCTCCCCAAAACTAGCGAGATGTTGAGGCCGGGCCATCGCTGATTCGAGCAGGCCCAAATCCCTTACCCCATCAATACCCCCATGTTCGGCCAGCTGGGCGCTGTGAATGGACAAGGCAACCTGAACCGATACCCACTTCGGGTCGGTCATTTGGCCAAGGCCCTCAAAACATTACGGCGCGAGCGCATAATGTCTTCTGCCAAACTCAGG
>CAISGS010000170.1 GCA_903884915.1 uncultured Caulobacteraceae bacterium
GGGCGCTTCGGAAGCTCCGATGGAACCTGCTCTGCAGCGTGAACTGACGCCTGAACTGGCCGTGGTTGAAGAGGCTCCTGCCGAAGCTGCTGCGACCGAAGTGGCGGCTGACTAATCTGATTTCGCGGTCTGGCGGCGATCTCGTCGTCTCCAGACCGCGGTTCTATTCCAACCCTTTCCGCCGGCCGCCTTCCCGCGTCCGGTCGTTTCTATAACTGGAGGATATCCCATGGCGGAAGTCACTGCTGCTCTGGTGAAGGATCTGCGCGAGAAGTCCGGCGCAGGCATGATGGATTGCAAGAAGGCCTTGGTCGAAAACGACGGCGACGTCGAATTGGCCATCGATTGGCTGCGCACCAAGGGCCTTTCTAAGGCCGCCAAGAAGGCTGACCGTATCGCTGCCGAGGGCCTTGTGGCCATGGCTGTGTCGGGCAATGCCGGTGCGATGATCGAACTGAACGCCGAAACCGATTTCGTCGCACGCAACGTCCTGTTCCAAGGCGCGGCCAAGTCGATCGCTCAGGCCGCCCTGACCGTCGGCTCCGACGTCGAGGCCCTGAACGCGGCCAAGACGGCTGAAGGTGAAGTGGTCACCGACATGCTGGCCAACCTGATCGCCACCATCGGCGAGAACATGGTCCTGCGCCGTGCTGCCCGTTTCGAAGTCTCCAAGGGCGCGGTTGCCTCCTACGTCCACAATGCCACGGCCCCCGATCTGGGCCGTATCGGCGTGCTGGTGGCCGTTGAGAGTGAAGGCGATGAGGCCGCTCTGCGTGAACTGGGTCGCAAGATCGCGATGCACGTTGCCGCAACTCAGCCCCTGTCCCTGTCGACCGACGATCTGGATCCAGAAGCGGTTGAGCGCGAGCGCGCCATCTTCACCGAACAGGCTCTGGAATCGGGCAAGCCCGCTGGCGTCGTCGAAAAGATGGTCGAGGGCCGGATCCGCAAGTTCTTCGAAGAAGTCGTTCTGCTCAAGCAGGCCTTCGTGATGAACCCGGACCTGACCGTCGAGCAACTGGTCGCCGAAACCGCCAAGACCCTCGGCACGCCCGTCGTGATCAAGGGCTTTGCGCGTCTGGCGCTCGGCGAAGGCATCGAAAAGAAGACCGAAGACTTCGCAGCTGAGGTCGCGGCCGTTTCTGGCCAAGGCTAATCTGTTCAGTTTTTGCTGATAATGGGGCGCGGCACGTTAGACGTACCGCGCCCTTCGGCTATCTTACACAGACGATTCGATCTGTCCGCGGACTGAAGAGGCGATAACCCATGACCCAAGCCCCCAGCGCCCCGCGTTTCAAGAAGGTTCTGCTCAAGGTTTCGGGCGAAGTGCTGATGGGCGACGCGCCCTACGGCATTGATATGAATACGGTCGATGCTGTGGCCCGCGATATTGCTGAGATCGTCCGACAGGGTGTTCAGCTCTGCCTCGTCATTGGCGGCGGTAACATCTTCCGAGGCCTATCGACCGCTGCGCGCGGCATGGAACGGGCGAGCGCCGACTATATGGGCATGCTGGCGACCGTGATGAATGCACTGGCCATGCAAAATGCCTTAGAAAAGTTGGGCGTTGATGTGCGGGTCCAGTCGGCCATTCCGATGGCCACGGTCTGCGAGCCCTATATCCGCCGCCGCGCCGTTCGCCATCTGGAAAAGGGACGGGTGGTGATCTTTGCTGCGGGGACCGGCAACCCCTTCTTTACGACCGACACTGCCGCTGCCCTGCGCGCCGCTGAGATGGGCTGTGACGCTCTCTTTAAGGGCACCAGCGTTGACGGCGTCTATACCGCCGATCCCAAGAAGGATCCCAATGCGGTGCGGTATGATCAACTGAGTTATCTTGAGGTTCTGGCCCAAGACCTTAAGGTCATGGATGCCTCGGCCATCGCCCTGATGCGTGACAATGCCATCCCCATCGTGGTCTTTTCGATCCGCGAGCAGGGGGCATTTTTGAACGTTCTGACGGGTGATGGTGTGCATACGGTCATCTCCTGACCGGTCAAGCCATCGACGGTTTGGTTTAAGATTGGATAGACAATGGCAGATGCAGAAAAACCGGTACTTTCTCGTTACCGCGATCGTATGGACAAGTCGGTTCTGGCTCTGAAAGAAGAGTTTTCAGGCCTTCGCACCGGACGCGCCTCAGCAGGCCTGCTGGATCAGGTGATGGTCCAGGCCTATGGCGCAACGGTGCCGATCAGCCAGGTCGGCGCGGTCAGCGTCCCTGATCCGCGCTCGATCACGGTTAGCATCTGGGACAAGGGCGTTGTGGTCTCGGTCGAGAAGGCTATTCGTGCGGCGGGCCTGGGGCTTAACCCTGTGGTCGAGGGCATGACCCTACGCATCCCTGTGCCGCCCCTGACCGAAGAGCGGCGCCGTGATTTGGCCAAACTGGCAGGCAAATATGCCGAGCAGCAGAAGATCGCCATCCGCAATGTCCGCCGCGACGCCATGGATGACCTGAAAAAGGCGCAAAAGGACACGGTTATCACTGAGGATGATCTAAAGCGTATGGGTGAAGAGGTGCAAGGCTTCACCGATCAGGCCATTAAGAAGGTGGACGAGACCTTGAAAACCAAAGAACAAGAGATCATGCAGGTCTAGAGACCCGTCGGTCTTTCGAGACCGTACAACTGAGGTTCAATTGATGGCGCCGTCATCCGGCTCGACTGTGGGACAACCGACCGGAACGGCCTGCGCCGCGCCGTCGCTGCATGTCGCCATAATCATGGATGGCAATGGCCGTTGGGCCAAGGCGCGGGGCCTGCCTCGAACGCTTGGCCATCGGGCAGGGGTCAAGGCGCTTCAGCGCACGGTTGAGGCCGCGCCCGGTCTTGGGATCAGTTGCCTGACCGTCTTTGGCTTTTCCACCGAGAACTGGCGCCGCCCTGCGGGTGAGGTTGCAGAGCTGATGGGACTGCTCAAGAGCTATGTCGACAGCGATCTGGACCGGCTTCATCGCGAGGGCGTCAAGGTTCGGGTGCTCGGTCGCCGTGATGGCCTTCGCAAGGACCTGCTCGAGACGATTGAGCGGGCGGAGCGCCTGACAGTCGCCAACGATCGGTTCCTGCTGCAGGTCGCCTTTAACTATGGCGGTCAGGCCGATATTACCGATGCCGCCCGCCGGTTCGCGGCCGATGTGAAGGTGGGTCTGATTGAACCTGCTGATTTGGATGAGGCGGCCTTTGGGCGGTACCTCTCAACAGCATCTGGGCCCGCGCCGGATCTTATTGTCCGCACCAGTGGTGAGCGCCGCCTGTCCAACTTCCTGCTCTGGGAATCGGCCTATGCCGAACTGGTGTTCCAAGATGTCTTGTGGCCCGACTATGGCGAAGAGGCCCTGAAGGCCGCTGTCGCAGAATATCGGACGCGGGATCGCCGGTTTGGGGGAGTTGAGGTCAATGACGTCCTCGCCGCCGGTTAAGGCCTTTGATTGGTCCAATCTTGGCCTGAGGGTCATTTCCGCCACGATTCTGATTCCGATGGTGGTGTTGGCCATCTGGACCGGCGGCTGGCTGTTTTTGCTCATGACGGCTGTCGCGGTGGCCCTCTTGGCTAATGAATGGGGACAGCTCTGTGCCTCTAAGGCCTCAGCTCGGATGGCCATCGTCATTGCGGCGGCAGTGCTCGCGCCAACCTTCTATGCCCACTGGGGATATTTCAACGACGCAGCCATAGCCCTTGGTGTGGGAACGGTTGTGGCGGCTGTCGTGGCAATAGCGCTGAAGGAGCGGCCTGGGGACTGCGCCTATGGGGTCTTCTATATCGGCCTGCCGGTTCTTGCCCTAACCTGGCTGCGCACCACGCCTCAAGGCCTTACCTGGACCATTGCCCTGTTCGCGGTCACCTGGTCGGCTGACATCGTCGCCTATGCCGTTGGTAATGTTGTGAAGGGGCCGAAACTTTGGCCAAAATTTTCTCCCAATAAGACCTGGTCCGGCTTTGTCGGCGGGCTCGTCGGTGCCGTTGTGGCCGCGGTTGCCGTTGCTGTTCTCTCGAAATTGAAGATCTGGGTCGGAGCGGCTGCGGCCGTTGGCTTGGTTGGCGGACTTGCCACAATGACCGGAGATCTTTGGGAATCGATTCTCAAGCGGCGTTATGGCGTCAAGGATAGCGGCGACCTGATCCCGGGCCATGGCGGTATTTTGGACCGGGTGGACGGTCTCATGTTTGCGGCGGTGATCGTCGCTGGCGCGCGATTGATCGCCTTTATCGGATTTCCCTTTTGACCCTGAGGCGGACGGTTACCCTGTTAGGATCTACGGGGTCCATTGGCGTTTCGACCCTTGATCTGTTCGAGCAGGCGACGGCCCATGGCTCTGCTGAGGTCGAGGTCATCGCCTTGACCGCCGGTCGAAATGTCCAGTTGTTGATCCAGCAGTGCCTTAAATGGCGACCTCAATTTGCTGTTATTGCAGACGAATTTGAATTCGACGTCCTGCGTAATGGCCTGGTTGGAACTGGCATTCGCTGTGGGGCAGGGGCTTCGGCAGTGGTCGAGGCGGCGGCGATGGAGGCCCAATGGGTCATGTCGGCCATTGTCGGTTTTGCCGGTCTCGCGCCGACCTTAGAGGCAGCAAAGAGGGGCGCGATTATCGCTCTGGCCAACAAGGAAAGCTTGGTCTGCGCCGGTCCGGCCCTGATTGAAACGGCGCGACAGGCGGGTGGAACCCTCATTCCGGTCGACAGCGAACATTCGGCTATTTTCCAAGTTTTGCATCCGGACCAAGAAAGGCGCGTTTCTCGCCTCATTCTTACCGCATCTGGAGGGCCATTCAGGACGTGGACGCGCGACGCAATGGCTGGGGTTACCCCTGAACAGGCCGTCGCCCATCCAAATTGGTCCATGGGGGCCAAGATCTCGGTCGATTCCGCGACCATGATGAACAAGGGGTTGGAGATGATTGAAGCGTCCTACCTGTTCGGCATGGGTCCCGAGAGGATCGACGTCGTCGTCCACCCTCAGTCCGTGATCCATAGCCTTGTCGAATATCAAGACGGCTCAACCTTGGCCCAGCTTGGCCCTCCGGACATGCGCAGCCCCATCGCGGTGGCCTATGCTTGGCCTGACCGCTTGCCGTGGCCAGCACCGGCCCTTAATTTGGCAACCTACGGGCAATTGACCTTTGAGGCCCCGGACCTTGAAAAGTTCCCAGCCATAGCGACCGCTCGGGCGGCCCTCGCTCACGGTGGGACCGCACCAACGGTCATGAATGCCGCTAACGAGGTGGCCGTGGCGGCTTTCCTTGACCGGCGTTTAGGCTTTCTCGATATTGCCGCAACCGTGGATCAGACCTTGGACAGGATGAACAGTCTTGGCCAGTTGGAGACGAGCGCGGGTGATGACATACTGGAGACCGCAATGATGGTTGATGCCTCCGCCAGACGCGTAGCCACCGATGTGGTGGCTGGCCTCGCGCGCTCGTCATAGCCGACAAGGAACCGTCTGATCATGCTCGCCTTCGCGCACACCGCGATCACTTACATCGTCCCGTTCCTGTTCGTGCTGACGCTCGTCGTCACCGTGCATGAACTCGGGCACTTTTGGGCGGCTAAGGCCTGTGGTGTGGCCGTGGATCAGTTTGCTATTGGCTTTGGTCGACCCCTGTTGCGTTGGACCGACCGTTCGGGTGTCCAATGGCAGATCGGCTGGATCCCCTTGGGCGGCTATGTCCGATTTTCAGGCGATGTGAATGAGGCCAGCGTTCCGGATCAGAACGGCCTTGAAGATCTGCGCAAGGCCATCACCGCCCATGAAGGGGCGGCCGGCGTTAGCCGCTATTTCCACTTTAAGCCCTTGTGGCAGCGCGCCTTCGTAACCGCAGCCGGTCCGATTGCGAATTTCGTCCTCTCGACAGTGCTGTTTGCCCTGCTGTTGATGGTGATTGGTGAGCGTGTTTCGGTGCCGCGCGTTGATGGCATTGCGCCAAACCAGGCCGCAGCCAAGGCGGGCTTTCAGGTCGGTGATATTATCAAACGCGCCGATGGCCGCAGGATCGAAAGTTTCACGGACCTGCAGCAGATCGTCATGCTGCGGGCCGATACGCCGATCAAATTTGAAGTGGATCGTGGCGGTAATCGCGTTTCCTTGATCGCCATCCCCGATCGCCGCGACGTCACGGACTCCTTTGGCGGTAAGCAAAGCGTCGGTGTGCTCGGCCTGTCCAACCAATCGCGTCAGCAGGACTTGGCCCTTAAGCGCTACAAC
>CAISGS010000171.1 GCA_903884915.1 uncultured Caulobacteraceae bacterium
ACCACCAAGCTCCTCGCCAGCCTAATGATCGCCCGCCTCGTCGATCAGGGGCTCTTGGCCTATGACCAGAGCGTTGCCTCGATCTGGCCCGCCTTTTCCGCCGAGGGTAAGGGGGCGATCACGGTGGCCCAGGTCCTGTCTCATCAGGCCGGGCTTTGCGGCATTGTCGAGGCCTTTGATCCAGCCCTGTGGTTTGACTGGGACGCCATCTGCGAAAAGCTAGCGGCCATGGCACCAATCTGGCCTCCGGGCACAGCCAGCGGCTACCACCCCATCACGGTCGGCTATCTGCTCGGCGAGATCTTTCGCCGGGTTGATGGACGCTCGCTGGGCACAGCCCTGAGAGAAGACCTTGCCGAGCCCCATGATCTCGATCTCTGGATTGGGCTGCCAGACAGCGAACATAACCGCTGCGCCGATATGCAAAGGCCCACCGGCATGCCCGATTTGGGCGAGATGACCGAGGCGCGGCGCCTCGCCTTTGGCACGCGTTGGTCCGCGCCGCTTGGGCGGGAGTCGGCCCAGTGGCGGCGTTTTGAGATCCCGTCCGCCAACGGCCATGCAACAGCCCCAGCACTGGCCCGGATCATGGCGCTGCTGGCCGATGATGGGCAGTTGGACGGGCAGGCGCGGCTGTCACCGGGTACAGCGGCTGAGGTCATGCAGGAGCGGATCAGTGGCCCTGATCGGGTCTTGCCCCGTCAGGTCAGTTGGGCCGCCGGGCCGATGCGCAACAGCCTCGAGCCTGTCTTTGGCCCGTCACCCACCATGGTCGGGCACTATGGCTGGGGCGGGTCCTGCGCCTTCGCGGACCCACAAACCGGCCTATCCGGCGCCTATGTGATGACCCGCCAGTCGGTGCATCTGGTCGGTGACCCGCGCGCGACCGCCTTGATCGAGGCGGTCTATCGGGGCCTTTAGACTCAGAGTGCAGGGACCAAGACGTCAGGCTCATCTTCTTTGGAAAGGGTTTGAGCAAGGCTGACAACGATCCGTCGGCGACCCGCAGAGCGGATCGCGCTATAGGCCCGGATCAGTTCCAAGGCGCCGGTCTCTTTCAACTGCACAGCCTCTGCCGCCACCTGATCAGACACTTCACCTTCGACATCCAAATCGCCAATGAGGTCCTGCACACGGCACTTTAACGTGCGCGCAATTTCGACCAGACGCGAGAAGCTGACCCGGTTTGCACCCCGTTCATATTTCTGAATCTGTTGGAAGGTCAGACCGACCTGCACGGCCAAGTCATCCTGAGACAGGCCAAGAGATTTGCGGCGCACGCGGATACGGGCTCCCAGCGCAATGTCCAATGGATTTGAAACATGGTCGACGTTCATGGCAGCCTCTAGCAGTGGTGTTCGGTCTGAATCATCGCGTTAACCTACTGACAAGCCAAAACTTAGCCCTAAATACGCTATTAGGGTACTAATGAATTTTCGAAGTATCTCCGTACGTGTTTGGGTAAAATCGAATTCTCCTTAGAGTGGAGTTGTCGAGGGCGTGCCGGGTTTGCGGGACTAAAAATACGCGTAAATCTCAAAATTTCCGCGTTTCGAATGCAGGCGCCTGCGGCAATTGGTCTCGGTATTATGGGGGTTGCGGATCATATTGGCGCATATACCAAATCGCGATCTGCGGGCTTGCATAATGATAGTGGGGGTGAAAGGAATAGACAACAGACATAACAAGGCGGGAAAATCATGACTCAAACCAGCGAAATGCTCGAGGCTCATGGGCAAACAACCACGCCTGCATGGCCCTCTAATCGGCGGGCCTGGGTTACCGTCTTCGTATTGCTCGCGGCCTACGCCGTCGCCTTTATTGACCGTCAGATCCTAACCCTGTTGGTTGAGCCGATCCGGCGCGACCTACACATCAGCGACACCCAGTTTAGCCTGCTGAGTGGCCTTGCCTTCACCCTGTTCTACACTGTGATGGGCATACCCTTAAGCTGGCTGGCGGACCGAGGCTCGCGTCGTAAACTGATCTTGGTCAGCGTCCTGTTCTGGAGCGCGATGACCGCGTCCTGCGGCATGGCCAAGAGTTTTGGCATGCTGTTTCTCGCCCGCATCGGGGTGGGTGTCGGGGAAGCCGGCCTGTCACCCGCAGCCTTCTCCATGATTGCCGACAGTTTCCCAACTGAAAAACGCTCTCGGGCCCTGAGCCTCTATGCCATGGGCGCGGTGGCCGGGGTGGGTCTGGCCCTGATCATTGGCGGTGCCGTCATTGGCTGGGCCTCAACTGCACCACCGGTGGTTTTGCCGATCTTGGGTGAATTGCGCACCTGGCAGTTGGCCTTCTTATTGGTGAGCCTGCCCGGACCTGTTCTGGCTATCGCTGTCTGGGCCTTGCGCGAACCTAAGCGCCAAGAACTGGCTAAGGCCAGTGCCAGCGTCTCAGAAGGCTTTGGTCAATTCATGCGTGAGCGCGGGCGGATTTTCCTGCTGCTAGCCATGGGCTATTCGATCATCGGCGTGCCCATCGCCGCCTATCTGACCTGGACGCCCGCCTTCATGGTGCGGGCCTATGGCTGGAACATTTCGACTGTGGGCGCGGTCTATGGCGTGGTTTTGTTGATCTTCAACACCTCTGGGATCTTTCTGGGCGGATGGGCCTCAGATCGCTGGATCGCGGCTGGACGAAAGGATGCGGCGCTCGCCATATCCATCGGCGGCGCTCTGATGGGGCTGCCCTTTGCGGTCATGGCCCCCTTCATGCCCAACGGCTGGGCGGCCATGGGCTGTATCGCGGCCCTGTCCTTCGGCTTTGGCTTGGCGCAAGGCCTGCCTGCGGTCAGCATCCAAGCGATCGCACCCAACCAGCTGCGCGCACGCGCCATGGCCCTCTATTTCCTGATCGGCAATGTGGTCGCCTTCACCATCGGCCCCACGGGCGTGGCCATGATCAGTGACTATTGGCTAAAGGATTCGGCCAAGATTGGCGTCGCCATCGGCATGCTGACCCTCATGATGCTGCCTATTGGCCTTCTTGCCCTCTGGGCAGCCCGGTCCGAGTTCCGGCAGATCGTGGGGGCGAACGATCCCGCCTAGAGATCACCGTCCTTGCTCAGGTCTCCCACGCCCATTTGCAAGGTTAGGGCTAATGGGCTGCAGCGGGCTAGCCGAAGGGGTGGAGGAGGAGCATGGCGCTCACCCAGGTCAGGACCACCAGGGTTTCAATGACCACCATCGCCACAGGCTTCCAGCCAACGTGAACCAGCTCCCCCAAAGAGGTCTTGGTTCCGAGCGCTGAAATCGCGGCCACAAGGCACCAGCGCGAGCCTTCGGAGACATGCTCCATCACCATCGCCGGGATCAAACCCGACGAGTTCACCGCAACCAAAACGACAAACCCGACCAAGAAGCCCGGAAGGATCGGGGGACGCTTGACCCCTTTGGCAGCGCCGCCCTTGGGCGTGAAGAGGAAGGCGATGACCAGCACGGCAGGCAAGAGCATGGCCACGCGGAACAGCTTGACGATGGTTGCGGTGTCGCCGGTGGTCTTGGACAGGCTGTAGCCCGCCCCGACCACCTGAGCCACATCGTGGATGGTCGCGCCCAAGAGCACGCCGGAATCGGTCGCATTCAACCCCATAGCGGTGGCAAGCAAGGGATAGAGGATCATGGCCACGGTCGAGAGGGTGGTCACGCCGACAACGGTCAGCATGGTGTCGCGCTCTCGGCTCGGAGAAGGGGGCAAGACCGACGAGATGGCCAGCGCCGCGGACGCGCCGCAGATCGCTACCGCCCCACCGGTCAAGACCCCGAACTGCGGCGATAGCTTAAAGACCTTCGAGGCCAGCCAGCCAGACAGGATGGTGATCAAGACCCCAGCAGCGGCAATGAACAGAACCTCGCCGCCGAGCGACCCGATCTGGGCCAAGGTGATGCGCGCGCCCAGCAGCGCCACGCCAAGGCGCAAGATGGTCCGGGCCGTGAAATCGATGCCGGGCCGGCAGCGCTTATCTTGCCCGACGAAATTGACCGACATGCCCAGCAGCAGAGCAAAGAGCATGACCGGCGCGTGATAGTGATCGGACAGCCAAGAGGCCGAAAGGGCGACCAGTAGCGCGATGGATAGGCCCGGGGCAATCTTCTTGATGGTCCTGATCAATCGACCAAAGAGCCCGCTCCCCGGCTCCTCAGGGGCCAAGACGGGCACGCCCTCGAGGCTGTCAAAGGACGAAAAGGACAGGCGCTCATCAAAGGGAGACGGGTTCACCATGGCGGCCTCAAATCCAAAATAGACGCAAAGCGGTCAAGACTGTTCAGCAATGATTTGGTCGATCAGGGCGTCGAGCTTTGGGTCCGGCTCAAAGCCGTTGTTCAAGCGCTCTGCGACACGGGGCCAAGTCTTGGCGATCCCCTGCTCGAGCGAGATTTCGCACTGCCAGCCGCCGGTCAGATCCGCGATCTTGCGATTATCGAAGATCTTGCTGTTGGACTTGTCACCCAGCAGCGGGCCTTCCCAATTGGGATCATAGGTGAGCA
>CAISGS010000172.1 GCA_903884915.1 uncultured Caulobacteraceae bacterium
CCGGGGCATGAAGGATTCGCACGCTTACCCTGCCCTCGCCCGCCCCTTTGCCAATAGTGCCTTTGGTGGCTCCTTGGCCGCACCGGACGGAGCCTCCAGTGGCGGCATCAATGGCCTAAAGGCCCTGCCGGTCTGGAGCCTCGATGATCTCTATCTGGGCATGGATGACCCCCGGATTGGTCAAGATCTTGAGGCTGCCGCCCAAACCAATGCCGAACTGGTCAAGCTCAAGGGGGCCTTTACCGCCGCGCGCGGTGATGCCAACCGCTTGGCGCTGCTGCTGGACTCCGGTCTTGACCTCTATGAGAAGGCGGTCAACCTATTGTGGGGCGTTGGGGCCTATGCGGGTCTTGCCGCCTCCACGGCGCGTGACGATCCGGCGCGGGCCAAGTTCGAGGCCGATATTCGCGCGCGCGCTGCCGCCATAGGCGCAGAGAGCCTGTTCTTCACGCTGGAACTGAACCAGTTGGAAGAGTGGGAGATCGAGTCGGCCCTGCGCGCGGGTGAGACCACCGCCCGTTGGCGGCCATGGCTTCGGCGGGTGCGCCTGTCTCGGCCTCATGAACTGAGCCCCGATCTGGAGCGCCTGTTGATTGACCGCGCCCCGGCGCTCGCCAACTGGAGCCGACTGTTCGATGAGACGCTCAGCCGTCTGCGGGCCACCGTAGGCGATGAGACCCTGACCCTGCCCGAAGCGCTCAACCGGTTGTCGGATTCTGACCCCGCCCGCCGCCGCGAGGCCGCCGAGGGTTTGGCCGTTGCTCTGAAGGCCCATGAGCCCGTCTTGGCCCTCTGTCTCAACACCATCGCCTTTGAAAAGCAGGTCGAGGACCGTTGGCGCGGCCATGCTTCGCCCGCCCATGCGCGCCATCTTGCCAATGAGGTTGATCCTGAGGCGGTGGAGGCGCTCGAAGCGGCGGTGGTCGAGGCCTATCCGCGCCTAGCGCACCGCTATTACGCCCTGAAGGCCAAGGCGATGGGCCGCGAGACCCTTGATCACTGGGACCGCAATGCCCCACTCGATCAGGAAAGGCCGCGTCAATATAGCTGGGATGAGGCCAAGGCTCTGGTGCTGGACTCCTTTGGTCGGCTGTCGCCCGCCATGGCTCAGCGGGCACGGGATGTGTTTGATCGGCCATGGATCGATGCTCAGCCAAGGCCTGGCAAGGCGTCGGGGGCCTATTCCCACCCGGTGACTTCGGACCATCACCCCTTTGTGTTTCTCAACTATATGGGCGAGCGCCGCGATGTCCTGACCTTGGCCCATGAGCTTGGCCATGCGGTCCATCAGACCTTAGCTGCGCCGCGCGGAACCTTGCTGGCTGACACGCCCCTCACCTTGGCCGAGACCGCCTCTATCTTTGGTGAGGGCCTGGTCTTCGAACAGCTTCTTGCCGATGCTGACCCGCAAGAGCGCCGGGTGCTTTTGGCGGGGCGGATCGAGGATGGCCTCAATACGGTGGTGCGCCAGATCGCCTTCCACCGCTTTGAGACAAGGTTCCATGCGGCGCGCATCGAGGGCGAGCTATCGCCAGACCAGATCGGGGCCCTGTGGCTCGAGGTTATGGGTGAGAGCTTGGGTCCGGCTGTGACCCTTAATCCCGGCTATGAGCATTTTTGGTCCTATGTGACCCACTTCGCCCACGCCCCCTTCTATGTCTATGCCTATGCCTTTGGGGACCTGCTGGTTGGGGCCCTGATGGAGAAGCGGCGGGAAAATCCGCAGGCCTTTGCGCCTCTTTATGAGGAACTGCTCGCCGCAGGGGGGACGCGGACCTATGTAGAGGCCTTGAAGCCCTTTGGGCTGGACCCGCGCGACAAGACCTTCTGGCGGCAGGGCTGTGCTCGGCTTGAGGGGCTGATCGATGCGTTTGAGGCTTTGGTCTGAGCGTAATAGACGGCGGAAACCCATCCCATGGTGCAGGACCCAGAACGCGATCGACTGAGCGGGCGACTGGGCAGGTTTGCCAAGGTGGGGGTGGGCCTGTCCGGGGCTGCGGCGACCTACGGGGTCAATAGCCTGTTTGGCGGCGGCGATGCGGATCTGCGCAATGCTAAGGCCCTGCGTGCGGCCTTAGGCAATCTGAAGGGGCCCTTGATGAAGGCTGCGCAGATGTTTGCGACCGTGCCCGATCTCTTGCCCCCCGAATTTGCAGCCGAGCTGGCTGAGTTGCAAACCAATGCCCCGGCCATGGGCTGGCCCTTTGTGCGGCGGCGGATGGCCGCAGAGCTTGGCCCAGACTGGGCGTCGCTTTTTGCTCAGTTTGAACCTCAGGCAGCCGCCGCCGCCTCGTTCGGGCAGGTTCACCGGGCGGTCGGGCTCGATGGCCGTCACCTGGCCGTCAAGCTGCAATATCCCGACATGCTGAGCGCCGTAGAGAGCGATCTGGGCCAGCTTCGCACCCTGTTTGGCCTCTTTCGCCGGATCGAAAGCTCGATTGATCCGAGCCAGATGGCCGATGAGATCGCAGATCGCCTACGCGAAGAACTGGACTATGGCCGTGAGGCCAAACAGATGGCGCTCTATGGGGCCTTCTTTGCGGATCGTTCCGACATTGCCGTACCGCAGGCGGTGCCGGAGTTGTCAACCGGTCGGTTGCTGACCATGGGCTGGCTGGAGGGTCAGGGGCTCTTGACCTTTAAAACCGCGCCGCTTGAGACCCGTAACCGCATCGCCAAGCAGCTCTTTGAGGCCTGGTGGTCACCCATGACCACGCTTGGCGTCATCCATGGCGATCCCCATCTGGGCAACTATAGTTTCACGCCCGATGCGGGGTGCTTAAACCTGCTCGATTTTGGCTGTGTTCGGATCTTCCCGCCGCGCTTTGTGGCTGGGGTGGTGCTGCTCTATCGCAGCCTCCTGACCAATGACCGGGCCGGGCAGGCGCAGGCTTATCACAGTTGGGGCTTTACCCGCCTCAGTGATGATCTGATCGATGTGCTCAATGTCTGGGCGCGGTTCATCTATGGGCCGCTGCTTGATGATCGGGTGCGCAGCGTCGCCGACGGGGTCGCGCCCGGTGACTATGGCCGGGCCGAGGCCATGGCCGTGCGTCAGGCCCTCAAGGACAAGGGCCCCGTCACGATCCCGCGTGAATTTGTCTTTATGGACCGCGCCGCCATTGGTCTGGGGGCAGCCTTCCTGCATCTCGGAGCCGAGCTCAACTGGCGGGCCCTGTTTGAGGCATCGCTGGCCAATTTCGATGAAACTGTGCTTGCTCAGCGACAGGCAGCGGCCCTTGAGGCGGCGGGCCTCACCGCGTGACCGGTCTTACCTTGGGTAAGGCTTGCCTTTCTGTCATCGGCGGTTAGTCAGGGGGCACGAAATAGAGGTGCCGCACTTTATGTCTGACGAACTCACGCCCGGTCAGAGCCATGTGATCCCAGAGGGCTATAGTCTGCTCAACTGGCACCGGGGCTTTGGCCGTCAGATCGGACCGCTTTACGAATATAACCGGCCCAATGATTACCGCCGCGCCTTTCTGGTCGAAGAGCACCACACCAACGGCATGATGAACGCCCATGGCGGTATGATGATGACCTTCGCCGATATGGCTTGGGGCCATGCGGTATCGGCCAAGGAATCGAACTGGTGGGTGACGGTGCGGGTGACCTGCGATTTCCTATCGGGCGCCAAGCTCGGCGATTGGGTAGAGGGCGCGGGGGAAGTGGTCTTGCAAGAGGCCGATATGTTTACGATCCGGGGCCGGGTCTGGTGCGGTGATCGCACCATCTTGACCGGTACCGGCATTTTCAAAGTGATCGAACAGCGCACTGACCATGAGCGCAACCGACCCTATAGGGCTTAAACCATGACTGAAGATTCAAGGCGCGCTCAACTGGCCGCCCTGCCCGAAGCCATCCGCTCGCCCTTGGCGCCCTTTGCAGGTGCCAAGCCGCCCGCTCCGGCCTGGTTTGAAGCGGCCCTTGCTGATGCGCCCGAGCGGCGGATGATCATGGTCGAGGGGGTCAATATCGAGCTCTTGACCTGGGGCGAGGTTGGCAAGCCCGGATTGCTTCTCTTGCACGGTAATGGGGCCCATGCTGATTGGTGGGCCTTTACCGCACCCTTGCTGGCCAAGGACTATCGTGTCGCGGCCATTTCGTGGTCGGGCATGGGCAATTCGGGCTGGCGCGAGACCTATACGGGCGAGATCTTTGCCAAGGAGATCTTTGCCGCTGTTGAGGCCGCTGAGCTGGAAGCCGATGGCCAAAGGCCCTTGATCATTGGCCATTCCTTTGGTGGCTTCCCGCTGATGTATTGCGCCACCCATTTC
Source organism: uncultured Caulobacteraceae bacterium (assembly GCA_903884915.1). Classification (GTDB taxonomy): domain Bacteria; phylum Pseudomonadota; class Alphaproteobacteria; order Caulobacterales; family Caulobacteraceae; genus CAISGS01. The sequence goes on from CAISGS010000172.1 coordinate 4,278, forward strand.
CCGGAGAAGATTCGCGGGGCCGTCTTGCTGGATTCCAGCGTTCAGCCCCCCGAAAAACGCTGGAAGGGTCCGCCGCCGCGCAACCCGATGCCGCCGGTCTATCCCACCCTTAATCAGGCGCTGGCCCGCTTTCGGCTGGCCCCGCCGCAGGGCTGCGACAATCTCTATATTGCCGACTATATCGCCCGCACCTCGCTCAAGCCTGTGGCGCTTGAGGACGGATCGGGCGAGGGCTGGTCTTGGAAGTTTGATCCCCAGATGTGGGGCCGGTTCGCTATTGGCGACCTCGGTGACCTTCTTGAACAGATGGCCTGCCCCATTGCTTTAATGTGGGGCGAGCGGTCCAATCTCATGGGTCAAGAGACCATGGACTATATGTTCGCCAAGGTCCCCGCGGGCTTTAAAAGGGTCGCTATTCCCGATGCTGACCACCATGTCATGATTGATCAGCCGCTGGCTTTTGTTGCGGCTGTGCGCGGATTATTGGCCTCTTGGCCTATTTGACATTTTTGCAACGGTCCTTTTGCAACTGTCTGTCAAAACAGATCAGTAGTTGAAAGCAACGGTCATCAGTCCCAAATGCCCTCGATAAGCGACTGAGGCCGCGCGGAACGTCGGAGCTGTAGCTCGATGTTCGCCGCGATGGTGGCCCTCGGCGCGTAACATTGAGGGTTCTCCAATGAACTATAAGACATTCCTAATTGCCGGCCTTTCTGCTCCGGCCTTGATCCTAGGCTCCATGGGCACCTCTGCTCACGCTCAGGCCGCTTCGGCCAGCGTTGACGAACTGGTCGTAACCGGTTCGCGCGTCGCCAAGCGCTCCAAGCTTGAAACCCTTGCGCCCGTGGACGTGGTCAGCAGCGCTGCCCTGACCCAACAAGCGACCCCAGAGCTGGGTCAAGCCCTGGCCAACCTCATTCCTTCGATGGA
>CAISGS010000173.1 GCA_903884915.1 uncultured Caulobacteraceae bacterium
CTTAGCCACATTGCCAAGGTCGCTATAGTCTTCGAAGCGGCCGGCAAGTTGAAGCTCGACATTGCGCGCCAGCGGCACACCCATTTCAGGCGAAATCACAGGCACGGCAAACTCAACATAGGCCGAGGTGACCTTGCGTTGGCCCTTGGTATCCGGAGAAGGACTGGTGCCGACCAGATCGCTGCCATAGGCCACCTTAGTCACCGAGTTGGTATAGGTGATGGTGCCATCGACACGGGCGTCGCGGTCATCTTTCTGGGTTTCACGGCGATATTCAACGCCAGCAGCCACACCCACCGAACCGCCCGGAAGGGCAAAGAGGTCGGCCTTGGAGACGCGGAAATCGGCTGAACCCAAGGTGCTGGTGCTTTCGCGGGTTGTGCGGACGCGAATAGCATCAAGGGCGGTCTTGTTACTGACTGCACCATCACCGAGGCTCGGCTGAGCGACATTGCCGCCATTGAAGGGGTTGTAGGCGTCAGCGCTCGACAGGCCGATTTGCTGTTGTAGCGCCGTCGCGCTGATACCGTCAGAAATATCCTTGGCCTTGGCTTGCGAATAGAAGGCGGCGCTTTCCCACTTAAAGCCAAACCGCTCGCCCTTCAGGCCAATCAAGAAACGGTTCTGGTTGTTTTCAACATCGACGCGCGAGGGGCCCGCATCCGCAAAGGCATAGCTGGTCAGCGTGACGGCGAGGCCGCCAACTGGCGCTGTGGTGCCCGCGATCCGATTTGGATTGGCTACGCCGTTAAGGGTGGTTGGGCCGAAGGGGTTGTAATAGCTGGTCACCGGGGCGGTAATGACCTGAGCCGATGTGGTTGCGACGGGGGCCTGCAAAGAGGAGGTCTTGGCATTGTAAAAGCCAACCTCGGTGAAGGCCGTGATCTGGTCGGTGACCTGATAGTTACCGGTCAAGAAGAGGTTGGTGCGCTTGACTTCAGGCATGACCGATAGGCCAAGAGCGGAATTGTCAAAGCGTAGATTGCGGTCTTCGGCGGACGTCGCCGGTGCGCCGCTTTGAAGGCAGATGCCATTGCCAAGACCGACCAAGCAGCCCGGATTGGTCGTGGGCTGAATGTGGAAGGCCCCGCCGGTGCTGGTGATTAGGCTGGTGCCGACCCGAACAGCCGACGCGGCTGTAAAGCTGCCCCATGGGGTGGTGGTAGACCGGCCATCGACAGAGGTGGCTCCGTCAAAACGGGTTCCGGCAAAGAGAGCGCGGCGATCAGAGGAGGTGGTGAAGTCTTGGTTGGTCGAATTTAGCGCTGTGCGTTCATTATAGTTGAAAAAGGCGGTCAGATTGCCCCGGTCGAAATTGTGGCCCCAAAGACCGTTGATGCCCGTTTCCGACATGTCGGTGCCTTCAGCCGAGCCATATTGAGCCTCGACCTGAAAACCGTCAAAGTTGGACTTCAGCACCGTATTGACCACACCAGCCACCGCGTCCGCACCATAGATGGCGGCGGCACCGTCCCGCAGCACTTCGAGGCGCTTAAGACCAGTCGTGGGGATGGCATTGGTATTGTAGGTCAAGGTCGGAACCAGGCTCAGACCATCGGCCTGGCTGGTGGGGTGGTTGACCACGCGGCGGCCATTGAGCAGGACCAGTGTATTGCCTGAACCTAGGTTGCGAAGGTTCACCGAACCAATATCGCCGCGCGCAGAGTTGCTGCTGCCGGGCAGGTAGGATGAGTTATAGTTGACGTCGCCCATTTGCGGGATCGAACGAAACAGATCATCGCCCGAGATGGCGGCAATGGCCTTGATCTGCTCGTCACCAATGACCGAAACGGGCAAGGCTGCGGTGAGCTTGGCGCCTTCAATGCGCGAGCCGACAACAATGATTTCGTCGATCGGTGCCGACTTGGCCTCTTGGGCGAGAGCAGAATGGCTCCAGCCTGTACAGATCGCCGTCGTTGCAAAAATGATGGCGCGCAGATTTGCGCTTGGCGTGTAAGTCATAGTGATCCCCTGAAAGTCACGTGGTCTATGCTGCGGCCTGCCCCCTCGGCACCCGCACTGTCGCGATTTTGTCGCAAAATACCGAGATAAGGTTCGATATCAATAGAAAGTCACATTATCGAGTTCAAACCAGACCTTCTGCCCTGCGGGCCGCGTGGCGGTGATCTGAAGGGCTGTTACGTCATCACCAGTCCAGGCCGAGCGACCCTTCAGGGCTGCAAAGGGCACCTTAATGGTGCGCCACTGTTCGTTGGCGCTAATGGTCTCGTTCCAACTGCCGCCGGTCCCGTCAAACTCAACACTATAGGCCCCTTGTCCCCGAACATCGATTTGAACGCCGGTAAAGCTGCGAATATCCATCGGTTGAATGGCACCGCGCGACAGGGGCAAGGTTACCCCAGCAACGGGGGCGGATTTGACCGACATCCGTGCGGAGACGCTCAGGCCATGTCCACCGTCTGGACGGGCAAAGACCTGACTAACCTCGACAGTGCGATCCATACCGCCATCAAATTCGTCGGTCCGCAGCGTATCCAACTGTGTGCGGCCATCTTGGCGCTCAAAATCATCGATCAGAGGCGTGGTCAGCTTTACCGAGGTCAGGGTCTTGGCCACATTGGCGACCATGGGCGGCGCGCCGGTGCCAAAGACTAAACGACCATCGAGGAACACGCGGTCGATTTTGCGAATATCTGAAATCACTTTCCAAGGCTCGCCCTTGATCAGCACCATATCGGCGCGCATTCCCGGCGCAATCACGCCGCGGTCAGCAGATTGGCCGATGAGGCGCGCGCTAGCCGATGTGCCCGCAACCAAGGCTTCAGTTGGTGTGAGGCCCGCGCGGACCAACAGTTCCATCTCCCGAAGGGTAGAAACGCCGTGGGGCGTGCCGGGCATGCCTGCATCGGTCCCAAGACCGATCGTCACGCCGGCATCGTGCAAAATCTTGACGTTCGCCAGCGCAATATCAAACTTTTTGAATGAGGCTGCGTAGCGAGGATCATTGGCGTCCTTGGCTGATTGGCCAAATTTTGTCGGCTCATAGACCGCCAAGGTTGGGGTAATGCTGGTTCCCCCAGCCTTGATTGCGGCGACAGATGCCGGGTCTAAAAGGCGGTCCTGAATAGCGTGGGTAATCACATCGACCTTGGCCTTGCCGGCTACAGCGCCCCGGTCGGCGGTGACTGTGTGGGTCAGGACCTTGAGGTTATACTTGTGGGCCGTTTCAACGACCGCCGACAGGGTGGTGACGTCCATGCTGGTATTGTCTGGGGCCACGCCATAGCGCCAACCATCGGCAAAGGTCTTGATGAGGTCTGGGCGATAGGCGATCAGGCTTTCTACGGCCAAGCGCGCGGCATCTGGGGTATTGACCCATTTGGTAGTTGCGGTATCGGCCCAGTCGGCACCGTGGCCTCCGGGGGTAGAAATCCGGGCGGCAAAGTTCACGTGCGGGGCTACGATGGCTGCGAGCCAGGCCCGGCGCGGCGCATAGGACTCCGGCGCCGCGTTGAAATCATCGACCGTGGTGACGCCCGATGAGAGGTAGGCCTCAGCAATTTGAGGCGTTGTGGACGGCACGCCTGCAGGCGTCCAATGGGTGTGAAGATCGATAAAGCCGGGCAGGAGGGCTTGGCCCTCGGCCTTGATGATCTCAGCGCCGCGCGGGGCCTTAATGTTGGGTCCAACCGCTGCGATCTTGCCATCGGTGATGATGACGTTTGCCTTGACGGGAGCCGCTCCTGTGCCATCGAACACGGTCGCACCCATGATGGCTATGGTGTGAGAAGGGGCGGGCGCTGCCGCTGAGCATAAGAAGGCCAGAGCGGTGACCAAGGCGAGGCTGGATCGGTTCAAAAGGCGTGACATTCAGGCGTGTTCCTCATTCGGCAAGGCGGATGCATCACCGCTTGGCGCGTCTTAACCCCCACTTTGAGCGAAATTGGCCGGAGAGATCAAATCTAATCGGGCGTGAGGGCTCAGCGAATTCACTATGCAAACGAGGCGTCGACAAACACTCAAACTTTCGTTTCAGTGAGACCGAAGAAAGCGGGCTGACCATGACGCCGAAGGGTCCCGACCTGAGGAACACCAAATCTAGGCTGGCTTGATAACCCCGTTCATAGCGCGTATCGTAGCCACATTGTATTACATATGAGGTCAGTCATGGGCGTCGTCACACATTTGAAGAAGTCAGGTAATAGCCAAGCCTTTCACGTGCCCAAGGCATTTGCTACCGCGCATAATCTAGATATCTCGGCGCGGTTCTCCATGGAGTATAGGGCCGGGAAGATCATTATCGAGGCTCTGCCGGACCTTATCGATAAGGCTTCGGACGAAAGCGCCATGGTCGAGATGATGCTGGCTGACTTTACACCTGAGAATGCGAACAAGGACCTTCTGAAAGGTCCGGCCAAGGGTAAGGAACTCTTGTGACTGATAGTGCCGACGTCTACTTGCCGGACGAAGGTCACATCGTACTTATGAATTTTGGTCCGGTTGAGGGCCATGAACAGGATGGTGAGCGCCCTGGGATTGTTCTTTCCTCTAAGGCCTTCAACAAATCTGATCTTATGCTGTGTGTGCCGATGACGACAAAGGGCCGGGGATTTGCCTGGGAAGTGGCTATTAAGTCCTACCAGGCCGAGAAGAACAGCGTCGCTATCACAACTCAGATCAATTGCATGGACTGGCGTGCGCGCGGTGCCAAATATCTCGGCAAGGTCACTCAGGCGGAGCTATTTCATATTCGCCATAATGTGAAGCTCTTCGTGGGCCACACACCAGTGGGTTACAAGCCGACAGCGAAGTGAATCATGAAGGCCTAAGACAGCCGCCCGCATCTGATCCAAATGCGAGCGGCAGGGGCTAAGGCCTTTTAGAATTACGCGACTTCAGTGATGAATTGGTCGCGCGGGCGGCGGACCTTTTCAAGATTAACCAGCCAGTCGCCTTCGGGTTGGCGATAGCCCAGCGGTAGGATCACAACGCTGCGAAGGCCGCGTGCGCCAAGGCCCAAGATCTCATCAAGCGCATTGCCATCGAAACCTTCCATCGGGGTGCTATCGACCTCTTCGAAAGCCGCCGCGATCATGGCAGCCGATAGGCCGATATAGGCTTGGCGGGCGGCATGTTGAAAATTGGCTTCGGCTGTCCGCGTTGGATAGGTGGCTAGCAGCATTTGGCGATAGTTTTCCCAGCCTTCGTTCTTAAAGCCGCGGACATCGTTGGTCAGGTCAAACATGTGGTTGATGCGCTCGGGCGTATAGTTGTCCCAAGCGGCGAAGACGAGCAGGTGCGAGCCCTCAGTCACCTGAGCCTGGTTCCAAGCGATGGGTTGGATACGGGCGCGCACCTCGGCGCTGGTGACCACGATAATCTCATAGGGCTGCAGGCCACTAGAGGTGGGGGCCAGACGGGCTGCTTCCAAAATGCGCTCGACCTTATCTTGCGACACGGTCTTGGAAGGGTCCATCTTTTTGGTGGCATAACGCCAATTGAGGCTATCGATCAGCGGGGAGGGCGTGGTCATGGCGTCGGCTTTGTCCTTAGGGTTCAGTAGATGGCCGCCCCTATAGCACTGCTTGATCCGATGATCTTCCCGCGATTGAAACGCCAAACCCGAATTTCAGGCAGCCGCCCGCGACGCCACGTCATGAAGGGCAGGATCCAGACCCGCGCCCATCATGTCGATGAAATTGTCTCTGAAAAACCGGCGTTTGATGCGCTCGTCCAGGCCTTCAAGACTATCATTAAACCGCTTTAGCGGGTTGCGACCGCCTTCGACATGGGGAAAATCGGATGAGAAGAGGATCATCTCTTCACCTGAATTTTCGATGATCCAGCGTGTGTCTTCATGCGGGTAGGGCGTGACGCGCAATTGGCGGCGCAAGATCTCGCTGGGCTTGCCCGACAGGGTCTGAAGCCGCTCTTCCTTGCCAAAGGCTGCAACGCCAGAATCCAAAAATTTCATCAGGCTGGGTAGCCATGAGGCCCCCAGTTCAATGGCGCCAAATTTGAGATTTGGAAAACGATCAAAGACGCCATCAATGACGAGGGCAGAAAGGGTCTGCCAGACGCTGAGGGGAATGGACATGAAGCTTAGAGACGTGAAGTTCTCATTGCCGCCGTGGAAATCTTTGACGTAAGGAAGCCCGTTTTCCAGATAGGCGTTCTGCATCTTTTCTTCGCCGCCGACGTGGAAAAGGATCGGCACGCCGGCCTCCTGAGCCAGCGCCCATAGGGCGTCAAGCTCGCGGTGGCTGGGTGAAAAGCCAGCCGGATGGCGCGATGGGATCATCAAGGCCTTAGCCCCAAGGCGCAGGGCTTCAAGCGCAATTTGAGGTGCGCGGGCTCGGTCAATCAGCGGCACATAGCCGGTGGCCAGAAGGCGGCGATCGACCGAGCAAAATTCGGTCATCATGCGGTTGTGGGCGCGCGCCGCCTCAATCGACAGCTCAATCTCCCCCATCTGTTCGAGGCCAAAATTACTCAAGCAGGATGTTGTAAAGACCAGTTGCGAGGCAAAGCCCAGATGATCGAGCGCTGCGACCCGATCTTGGCTGCGAAAAGACCCTAGTGCCGCATGGTTTTTGCGCAGGAGGATATTGGCCTCGGCACCGGCCCGAAATTCTGGATCATCATGCTGGGCAGCGGCATTGGCGAAATATTCAAACAGCTTACTTCCCGCGCTCGTCTTTTCGACAAAGGCCGCGCGATATTTTGGGTCAATGAAACTGTTGAGCGCACCCGGCAGCTCCATAATATGGCTGTCAGCGTCGTGAATGGTCTGTCCTTCGACATAGGCCATGGTTAGCCTCCCTAGCGGCTCGTTCTATTTGCCCTATTGCGAACCATTCGTGATCTATCGTCAAGGACCCTTGGCATCCGCTTCTGTTTGTCAGGGGCTTAACGGGGTGGCCCGTTCCACTGTCACAAGATTAACGCACCTTGCGGCTAGTTTTGGCTGTAGGATACCGGAGCTTTAGCAATGCGCGATTTGAGCACGACAAGGTTGGATGATGATTATCCAACGGCCTCTTCACCCATGGGAAGTCTTTGCCGTATTGCGCTAGTGGGTGCCCTTTTAAGCTTAGGCATGTCTGGAACCGCCAGTGGACATGGTCGCCACCCATCGCCTAAGCCAAGCGCTGCCCAGACGCCGGCACCGAAACAAGACACTCGAACTGGACCAAGATGGCTTGCAGGCGACCATCATATTCACAGCCGCTATAGTGTGGGTTTAGATATGAAAACGACCCCGCCGACCCCGATTTTGGGCAGTGATGCGGTCTATCCGATTACCACCAACGCCGCGATGGCGCGGCACTATGGCCTGAGTTGGATGGTCGCGACAGACCATGGCGGACCAAACCATAGCAAAATCAATCACGATTTTGCCTACCCAGAGCTACTTCAATCGCGCGCTGCGGTACCAGAGGTCATTCAGTTTTTTGGGATGGAGCTTAACTCTCCGGCCGCTGACCATAGCAGCGTGGTTATTCCTTACGGGGCCGACGAGGCTGAACGCCTGCGCGCTATCGAGTTTAAGTTTGATTCCCGGGAGATATTTCCAAGCCCTGAGGCGCGCAATCAAGAATCTGCCATGATTTCAGCACTTGAGTTTATGAACAGGCAGACCCCTAAGCCCGTTCTGTTCGCACATCATCCATCGCGATCAGCGACTGGAATGGGCCAGTACGGACTGACGACACCCCAAGAGCTTCGCAGTTGGAATGACGTCGCGCCCCAAGTTGCAATTGGAATGGAAGGCGCGCCAGGTCATCAGGCCGGCAGTTTGACCCGTCCAAAGCTTGGGCTGACCGCAGCGCCTGGCACCGCACCAAGGGAAAATGCTCGCGGCAGTTATAACAGATCCCCAACCTTGGGCGGGTTTGACCAAATGACGGCCCAAGTTGGCGGCCTTTGGGATTCCCTATTGGGTGAGGGGCGTCGATGGTGGATCACGGCGACATCGGATTCCCACGTGCATTATAGTGAGGGTGGCACCGATTTTTGGCCTGGCGAATATTCAAAAACATACGTGTTCGCTGACAAAACACCGGAATCGATTATCTCAAGCCTGCGGGCGGGCAAGATCTTTGTAACCACAGGCGACTTGATTTCAGAACTCGATGTCTCCGTTAAAGCTGTTGGTTCGAGCGCTCGAGCAACGATGGGCGAGACCCTAACAGCCAAAATTGGTGATGATGTTGACGTGACCATTCGTTTTTTGGACGACAATAACCAAGACGGCAAAACCAAAAATCCGCACGTTGCACGCGTCGATTTGATTAGGGGTGAGGTTACAGGGGCTGTTTCGGATAAGGCGGTTGACCGAAATCCAACCACCCGTGTTGAAGCGCGATTTACACCAAGCCATTGGTCTCAGGTTGGAGATCATACGGTCATCACCTACCGCATACGGAATGTGATGAAGAATACGTATATTCGCGTCCGTGGGACCAACACCGCCGAACTGGAGCCGCAGCCAGACCCCAAAGATGAGGATCCTTGGAGCGATCTTTGGTTTTACTCAAATCCGATCTTCATATCGGTGAGATGAACGAACCTCAAAGCAGGAGCTACTTGCTCGCTTCGTGCTTCATACGACCTTTTTGGGACTGTAGGGGTTTGTGGCGGTGCAGCGACCCATGGCGATGGCTTGGGCCTGAGCCTGCGAGACCTCATCGGTAAAGTTGGGCAGAACATAGAGATCGCGCTTGGCAATGGCATCAAACACCATGTCGGACAGGTCTTTTGCAGGCAGGCCATGGTCAACGGCGCGGCGCATAAACTGCTCTAGCGCGTTCAAGTTCGGGTTTTTCAATCGTCCTTGAAGCTCTGTTTGAAGGCCATCTGGCCCGGTCTTTTCGGGGAACATGATCTGGGACTGGACGACGCCCGGCATGACGATGGTCACGCCGATCGTGTCGATCTGCTCTGCGCCAAGATCCAGATAGAGGGCTTCGGATAGGGCCACGACGCCGTGCTTGGTCATCGAATAGGAGCTAAAGCCTGGATTGACTGTGATCCCAGCGCCTGAAGAGGTGTTGATGACGTGGCAGTCATCGCCTTGAGCGATCATGCGCGGCACAAAGGCCTTGATGCCATTGATAACGCTCTTGAGATTGACCCCAATGACCCAGTCATATTCCTCGACGGAGGTCTCCCAGGTCAGGCCGGAGGCAAAGACACCGGCATTGTTAAAGATCAAATTGACTTTGCCGAACCGGTTTGTGGCGGCTTGGGCCAGCGCCTCAACCTCTTCGAACTTTGAGACGTCCGTCTTGACCGCCAAGACATCGCCGCCCGCCGCTGTGAGTTCAGCTAGGGCTTGGGCCAGAGGCTCATCGCGCATGTCTGCGATAACCACCTTGGCGCCGCGCAAGATTGCGCCGTGCGCTAGGGCTAGGCCAATGCCACTGGCTCCGCCGGTAATAACGGCGACCTTATCGATAAAGCTATCCATCTGGATCTGGACCTTCTGAAGGCAGTGCATGGCCAAGTTGGCCGCCCTGTTCAATAGGTGAAATAAATCATCTGAGAAGCAACGCCACGGCTAATTTTCAGCGCTCACCGAGCGTTGCATTAGCGCTGGAACCTCTAGGGTTTGTTCCAATAAAAGGGATGGGTGGGCCCATAAAGCCCGGTTGGCCCCTAAAACGACAGGGGTGATATGGGAAAAGTGATCTGGAAAAAAGTGTCAGCGCCCTTAGGCAAGGCGGATACCCTGCATCACCGGGGAAATGATGCAGGGCTCCTTTGGCCTAGAACTTGGTGGACAATGAGACGTAGAAGCTACGTGGCTTGCCTTCGAACGGATAGCCGAAATAGTACTTTGGGCTCGCCGTCGTATATTCACCGCGGTTATAGGCTGACCCGTAGAGTTGGTTGCCAAAGCCGTACCGCTCGGAATATTTCTCGTCCAACAGGTTGACGATCCGAAGCTGGAGTTGGTGCTGTCGCTCTGCGCCCATGAAGTAGTTCACAGTGGCGTTGACGACCGTGTAGTTACCGAAGTTCTTACGGATGGAACCGCGCCCAGCGACCGGAAGGCCACCGACCGACCATTCTGAGCCTTGCATACGGGGCATCAGAACAAGGTTCAGCTTCTCGTCATCAGACATCCAGGACATGGTGCCATTGATGAACCAAGACGGCGTCTCGTTGATCTGCTCGCCCTTGAATATGCCGCTGGTCAAGGACGCGTCCTGGGCTGTGTAGCCAAGGCTCATGCGCCAGTTACGACCCACATTGACATCCACATCCGCCGTTGCGCCCAAAATGCGGGTCAGAGCGGTATTGTTGAAGAAGGTGTTACGTGCCGCAAATCCGTTTCCAGCGGGAATGCGGAAGTCTGTCGTGCCTTGAATACGATCGGTAATCTCTGTCTTGAAGCCGCCGAGCTCAACGGAGACAGCCACATCCTTGAACTGCCGATTGAAACCGATAGCCCCGTTATAGGTCTTGGTTTCCTCAGGCATCAGATTGGGGTTACCCACTGAGGTCGAGGTTTCGTTGTTCAGTTCCGTCGTGCGTGGCAGGCTGTAGGAGGTGCCGCCGTTGCCGCGGACATAGAGCCCGCCCCACACAGGCTGCTTAAAGCCCAGCTTCCAGATCGTCTTATTGTCCGAACCCTGCAAAAAGTCCGTTCTGATCGCGACCGAAATGGCGGTGTCCGGGCTGAAAGGAAGCTTGGGACGAAGGTCAACAAAAAGGCCCGTGGTGGTGTTGGCTTCGTTGCCGACCGGATATTGGGCGGCCGAGTCATCTTGATATTTGACCGACTGGATGCCGGCGACGAACTCAAGATATTCACCCAAATTGACCGTATTGCGGACGGTCATGCCCATTTCTTTGAAACCGGCGCGTGGCTGGTTGCTGGTACCAAAGCCGCGGAACGCCCCGTTGGGGAAAACCTTGCCCGAATAGGCACCGAAGGGGACAGTCTTGTTGGTCGCGGGGTTCAGGCACCCTGCCGCAACCTTACAGATGTCAGGATAAAGCTCGGTGTTCCAGATCTTCGGGTTGGTGAAGTAGCCGGTGACCTCGGTCAACAGGGCAGGGGACCAACGCTTTTCGAAAGACGCATCCATGATCGGATAGCGCACGGTGTTGGGCGAGTGAACTTCCCGGTCTGGGAAGGCGTCTTGGAACCAAGATTCTGTATATTCGGCATTGATCCGAAGCGCCGTATCATTGTCGATCTGCCACAGATATTTCAGACCAATATCGTTGCGGTTCAGCGGATATTCCTGCACGCCGCCAGCGGCCGCAATATTATCGACAAAGTCTGCTGGGTTGTAGATGCGAGGACCGTCGGTGGCCTGCATGCTGCCATAGGCCATGATGCTGTGCTTGCCCGCCTCGTCGATTGGGAACGCGTAGTTGCCCCAAACTTCGCGCGACTGGAAGGAGCCGTAGCTGACGCCAAACTCACCCTTGCGGGTTCCGTCGGGCTTCTTGCTGACCAGGCTGACGACACCGATGCCGCCGTTGCTTCCGTAAAACAGGCTGTTGCCGCCGCGGAAAACCTCGACGCGTTCGATCATGTGCGGATCGATCGTCGTGGAACTCCAGATATCTTCGAGGGCAGGGCCGCGATCATAGAGGGGCACGCCGTCGCGAATGACCAAGGTGTCGCGGTCGCCGCCGCCGTCGAGGCGAATTGTATATTCACCCTCGTCAGGTGAGTAACCGATATTGACGCCCTTGACCAAGAACTGGGCCATTTCTGCAAAGTTGGCCGCGCCGCTAATGCGGATGTCATCGGCCGTCACGACCTGAACCGCATTGCCGTACTTTACGGCCTCAACGGCCTTAACGCTGGCAAAGACCTTCTTTTCAGCGGTGACGATAACCTCTTCGTCACGCGCTGTTTTGGTTGGGGCATCGGCATCTGCTGCACTGATTTCTGCGAGCGCCAAGCTTGGAATGGCACAAGAGACCATGAGCAGGGCATAGAGCCGCCGGTGACGTCGCGCTGTGTTGTTACTCATTTTTCCCTCGTTATGTGATGACTTATGTTCATCATGAGACCGCGACCTGCGACCGGCAGTCCGCATGAAATCACTGATAGGGGCGAGATAGGCGCAATTGATGACGTGGGATTACAATTACCGTGACAATTAAATGAAGATATTTCAATTTGACGTGACGAATAATTGAATATTTAAGGGCGCCACAGATTGATTTTGAACCGACCTGATTGAGGCTGGAATCCCGTAATGGCTGAGCCTACTGAACCCTATCTGCAGACCCTGTCGCAGGCTCAGGCCATCCTGCTCGACTGGGACGGGTGCCTTGCCTTTGCCAATCGCCCGCATGCGGCGGCACTTGAATTTATTAGGCAATATAATCGGCGGGTTGTGATTGTTTCGAACAACTCGACCCTGCTGCCCGGGGATATTTCTGAGATTCTTGCCCGGTCGGGTGTCGATCTCGACGAGGGGCGGATATTGCTCGCTGGCGCTGAAGCCCTGCGGCTTGTCTCAAGCGCGAGCCCAGGGCCCACCATGGTCTTGGGGCCACCCCGAATGAAGGCCCTTGCCCATCGGTTGGGTATTGAACTGGTCCGAGATCGTGCCGAGGTTATTGTCCTTTTGCGCGACACACATTTTTCCTATTCCAAGCTGGAGCGCACGGTTAAGGCACTGGTCAGTGGCGCGCGCTTGGTGGTGGCAAATCCGGATCTGTCTCACCCAGGGTCTGAGGGCGAGCCCATACCCGAAACAGGTGCATTGCTTGCCGCGATCGCGGCCTGTGTCGATCTCTCCGCCATCGATATGACCGTCATTGGCAAGCCGAACCCGCACCTCTTTCTAAGGGCCTGCGAAACCCTTGGGGCCCAGCCGGAACGGTCGGTGATGATCGGTGATAATCCGGCGACCGACATTGCCGGCGCCGAGAAGCTGGGCATGGCCTCAATCCTCGTCGAGCCAGGTTCTGAGGTCTGCCTCAGTGATCTGATTGCCCCCCAAGATGGGCGCTCGCTTGAGCGTTAAAACCGCTTGATCGACAGGACCTCAAAGGTCTGCTGCAGGGTCTCGGTCGCGCGATCATAATCGGCAAGGGCAAGAGCGGCGATCAAGGCATCAATGACACAGAGCTGGGCGATCCGGCTGGTCATGGCCTCTGTACGAAACTTGGTTTCCCGCGCCATCGTAAAGAGCGTCACATCCGCGCTGGCTTGAATGGGCGAGCGCGCGAAATTGGTTATGACAACCGTTTTGGCACCCGCTTCTTTGGCCAGTTGCGTGGAGGTTACAGTCTCATGGGTCGCGCCGGAGTGAGAAATGGTCAGGACCGCGACGTCAGGTCCCGTTCGTGAGGCACTGATGGCTTGGATGTGGCTATCGGTGACAACCTTAACGTCCAGGCCGATCCTGAGCATGCGGTAGTGGGCGTCTTCGGCAATGGGCGCTGAAGAGCCTATCCCATAAATCTCTATGCGCTTGGCAGACCGCAAAATATCGACCGCGAGCTGAATCTGCTTGGGATCCAAGACCGAGAGGGTATCGCGTAGAGCCTGGATGCCGGAGTGAAATATTTTGCGGCAGACCAGTTCTGGATCGTCATCCCGCGTGAGATCCTCATGGATGTATTGGACGGGCTGTACGACCTCTTGGGCGAGGCTGAGCTTGAGCTGTTGAAATCCGGACATGCCGATGGTCTGGCAAAAATTGATGACGCTGCCCTGGCTAACACCAGAGGCTTCGGCCAATTCCGTGACAGAGAGCTTCACAACCTCAGAAGGTTCCAGAAGGATAAAGTCAGCGATGGCCTGAGCACTGGGCCCAAGGCTCTTATAGCGACTGCGGATCCGCGAAATGACGTGCTCGATCGGGGCCTGATCGGCCATTCGGGGACGGTATCTTGTCTTCTTGTCGACCGGATTATCCAAGGTTCAGGTCCGTATCTGGAATTGGGTTTGAGTCGCAAAAAGCTATCTCAGTCTCATCGATAGACCCGTTTGAAACAAGAACTCGCTCGAGGATTTAAAAAAGTCGTCGCCTCAGTCTAGCGGACAGTTGGTCGATCACAAACACGGTACAAAAAATGCCGACGAGGATCGTTGCGACATGGTGGTAATTGTACATGTCGAACCGCCCCTTCAGCTCTTGGCCAATTCCGCCCGCCCCAACCAGTCCAATCACCGTGGCCATGCGAAAATTTCGGTCAAGAACATAGAGGGTGTACGCAATATATTGCGGCATGACTTGGGGAAGGATCGCGAACCGAAGGACCTTAATTCGATTAGCGCCGACGGCTGTCAGCGCCTCTTGGGGTTTAGTATCGGCATTTTCAATATCTTCTGCGTAGAATTTCCCCAAAAAGCCTGCTGCATGCAGGGCTAAGGCCAAAACCCCTGCGATGGGGCCAAACCCGTAAGCTAGGACAAGAAAGAGCGCGCTTACCAACTCGGGGATGGCGCGCAGGAAGCTGACGATGCTTCTGGCGAGGGTATAGGCCAGTCGGTTCGGGGCCATATTCGAGGCGGAGAAAAAGGCTAGCGGCAGACTGATCAGGATCGCGATGACCGTGCCCCACAGCGCAATCTCTAGGGTCTCGACCAGCTTGACCGCGACATGGCCCAAATAGCCCAAGGGCTCGACGAGATATTCGGCGGTCTCTGAGACTGAGTCCATTTGCAGGGGTTTCAGGATTGAGCGACTGGGTCTGTTTTGAGCGCGTCTCGATATGGGAAAGCCAGGGCAGGCGAGCGCGATCAAAACTCTCAATCCGGCCAATTTCCGTCGTCTCAGAAATCTGTAATGGCCATAGTGAAGAACCGATCTTAGCGAGGCCATCGGCCACTTGCGATTGGCCTTGACCGGTTGCGGTCACCCTAACCGCTGACGCCGTCAGTTGGACCATCCGGCCCATCTCAACATTGCGCCCCGTTATCAGCAGGATGGCAATGATGACGCAAAATAGGCCTATGCCCTTAGGGCTTAGGGTCTTTGGATAGGTCCATTGGGCTTGCTGGGCGAGGCCTATAGGGGGCGGGGTCACGCGCAGGGCTCCTGGTCATAGATGTCCGAAAAGTCGCCATCACTCAAGTTTTCGACAGGCGCATCAAAGATCAAAACACCGCGTTGAAGACCAACAATCTGGTCGGCGTGTTCACGCGCTAACGCGACCTGATGCAGGCTGCAAAGAACCGTAACGCCTCGCAGCCGTGCGGCTTGACGCAAGAGTTCCATAATTTCCTGACTAATTCTGGGGTCCAAGCTGGCGACCGGTTCATCGGCGACAATGATCTGAGGATCCAACATCAGGGCGCGCGCTATGCCCACACGTTGACGCTGACCCCCCGATAGGTCTCCGGCCCGGCGCTGGAGATGTTCTGGAGACAATCCGACAGACTGTAAAAGCTCGCAGGCCTTGGTTTTGAAATGGTCTGGATAGAGACCGAGCAGGGCCCGCCAAGTCGGTATCTCGGCCAGAGCGCCGCCCATCATATTTTCTGCGACACTGGCGCGGTCCACCAATCCAAACTGTTGATGGATCATGCTGACCTTTCGCCTGATGTCGGGCAAAACCTTGTCCGTTACGGCCTGTCTGTCGATTAAAACCTCGCCGCTGGACGGCGTCGCCAAACCGTTGACGCAGCGCAGAAGGGTTGATTTGCCGCTGCCGGATGGACCGAGCAGAACGCAAAAGGCTCCCCGTGCAACATCAAAACTGACACCCTTCAACGCTTGGGTTCCGTCAGGAAACGTCTTGCTAACTGCTCTAAAGGCGACGTGGATGGGTTGTAAGGGGCTCAAGGCTTTGAAGCCTTTTTGAGAATTTCGCCCTTCAGGCCATCATCGATCTGGGCCATCAGCTGTGCGGCGACGGCATATTTCTTCTCCGGAAAGGCCGTATCATATCCATCGACCTTCTTGCCTCCATAGCCTCGGATCATGTCTGGCGAGACGCCCGGCGCGCGGGTCACATTGGCAAAGGCGGCCTTTAGTTTGAGCTTCATGGCGCTGGGCAAGCGATTGCTCATCCCCAAGGGCGGGTTGGGGATAGGAATGCTCCTGGCAACAACCCGATACTGACTGGACGCTATCGTGCCCTGATTGACGGCCTTTTCGTAAGAATCGAAGGACAGGCCTGCCGCGTCCACCTGTCCTTGTGTCAGGGCAGCAAGGCTGTTGGCATGACTGCCGGTCATTCTGATCGCGGCAAGATCGCGAATGGGGTCCAGTTTGGCCTGCAGGATCATCGCCATCGGAAAGACGAACGAGGACCCTGAATTGATGTCGCCAAAGGCGACCCTTTTACCCTTGAGGTCTTTGATGGTCTTGATGGACGAGGACGCCTTGACGAAAATACCCGCAAAATAGCTGGACGAGCCCTTTTCAACCGCAACGGCGAGAAGGTCTGCGCAACCGCGCTGATGTGCCTGTACGTAAGAAACAGGCCCAAAAAATGCGATATCGGCTGAGCCATTACACATGGCCTCGACGACGGAGTTGTAGGACTGCCCAACGCGGAGTTTGAACTGCAGGCCCGTTGTCTTGGTGACCGCATTAAAAACGGGCAGGAAGTCCGCCTTGGTTCCATCTTCTGTGCCGCCATCGGCCGGGATCAGGATCACCGTTAGGGGACGCTCTACAGACCCGATGGCTGAAGGTGCCGCAAGGGCGTGGGTAGGAGCCAATCCTATTGCAGCGATGATTGCGATACGGCGCATCATGTCCCTAACCCTTTGTTTTTCGTGACCTGAGGTCCTCCCGATAGACGCTAACCGTGTCAAACATGTGATGATATTCAGAAAATTGTCATTATTTAGATGAATTTAATTCAATTATTTTTTCGACCGTCCCTCATAACCGCTCAGTCGGATGCCTTTGGGCTATTTTTAAAATACGCAAAATGGCGCACCTAACCGAAAAACCCGTCGTTATTTCACTTAAATGTCACGCGACTTCGCTAATCTGACCAATATCGAGCGTTTTAGGCGGTGAATATTACCTGTTCCGAATTGCAGGCGGGTTGAATAAAATTCATTTCCAGGGCGCTTGAAACCTTTTGTCTCAAGCAGTTGCCATCGGTTGGCGGGTAAGGGCGGTTCGCTCAAACCATTGAGATTGAGATTCACGTCCACCTCATCTGATGAGTTCCAACGGAAAGATCCCAAAATGACCCGCATCCTGTCATCCTGTTGTTTCGCCTTGGCCCTGCTCGCCAGTGGATCGGTGTCGGCTTTGGCCCAGTCGATCGACCAGCCCCTTCGTTCGGTGACCGATCCTGGCGTCATTACGACACGCCAAGCCATTACGCCTGCCGGTGTGCAGACCGTTTTTAAAGGCCGGGTACAGGGCGTTCAGTTTGGTAAGGCTGGCGAGCTCTTTGTGATCACAAGAACCCATCTCTATCAGCTGGATTGGCTAGAAAACCGAGTCATTTCTAGCCATGAACTTGGCAAGGGCGGTGTGGCGGGCCTGCGAGGTCTTGCCTATGATCGCCAGAGCGACCAGAGCGTTGTGACCTATGTTGAAGGTGCAGGCTCACCCGACAAGGGACGTGTGCGCGTGGCTGAGGTTGGCGCAGGTGGGCTGCGTGCGATTGGCACCCCCCTTGGGCTTAACAATGTTGGGGAGGTGAGCCTAGCCGATGGCAAGGCAATCGTTCCTTTGATGTTTGACAACCGCATCGCCATCATAGATCGCGCGACCGGTGCCCGGACCGATGTCGATGTCGGCGTTGCCCCCTTTGCGAGCCTTATTGCAGACAACATGGCCTATGTGTCGAACTGGGGCGGTCAAAAGGCTGTCAAGGGTCAGGCCAGCGCGCCAACCGGCTTGGAACCTGATGCCGATCTGGTGCGGATTGATGCCAAAGGTGTTGCCCTGGCAGGCACCGTTTCAGTAATCGACCTAAAGACCAATCGGCTGGTTGGTACTGTACCCACCGGAAGACACCCAACGGGCCTCGCGTTCAATCGCAAGACCGGACTGCTGTATGTCGCAAATTCTAACGACGATTCCATCTCCGTCATCGATAGCAGGACCCGCCAAGTTCAATCCACCATTGCCCTGCAGCCCTTTGTACGGGCAATCAAGGGCATCGCCCCGAACAGTCTTGTCGTCGATCAAGAGCGTCAACGCCTCTATATCACCTGCGGCGGCATCAATGCGGTCATCGTCTATGATCTGGTCAAGGAACAGATCCTAGGGATGATCCCAACCGGTTGGTATCCAGCCTCAATCGCGCTGGACGAAAGCGGAAAATCAATCGTTGTTGGTACGCTCCTTGGCGTTGGCTCCGGTCAGAATGACGGCGCGAACAAGCGGTTTGTTCACGCCAACCGCGGCACAGTCCATGTCATTGCCTTGCCCGATGACGCTCAACTGGCGAGCTATTCGGCGGCTGTGAGCGAAAACAACCGCATGGCCTTCATAAGCGCCCAAGCGCCGAAGCCCGATCTTACTGCCCAACCAAAGGCGATTCCAAGCCGTTCGGGTGAGCCGTCCTTGATCCAGCACGTGGTCTATATTGTTAAAGAAAACCGCACCTATGATCAGCTCTTTGGCGATCTTCCCCGCGGCAAGGGTGAGCCTTCCTTCGTGCTCTATGGCGCCGATGTCACCCCAAACCAGCGCAAGCTCGCGATGGAATTTGGTCTGCTGGATAACTTCTTCTCTTCTGGCGGCAATAGTGCCGATGGCCACCAGTGGGTGACGCAGGCCAATGAGGCCAGCTACACCCTGTGGCCGGGCTATTCTGGACGATCCTACCCCTTTGATGGAACCGACCCTTTGGCCTACGCCTCGAGCGGGTTTATCTGGGACGCGGCCTTGGCTCAGAAAAAATCAGTCGCGGTCTTTGGGGAGTTTGCGCCTCGGGTGGGAGACCTATCAGCTGTTCCCGCCATGGCCCGCGTCGATTTGCTGAGCCGTTGGCAAGCCGGGGAAACCTTCAAGACAACCTGGAACACGCACTCGCCCATTCCGCCCTTGGATGGTGTTCTGGTGCGTAATTTTCCGGGCTATTCCACCAACATCCCAGACGTTATCCGCTCGGCCCTCTTTGTAGACCAGCTCAAGACCTATGAAGCCAATGGGATAATGCCAAACCTGACCATCATTCAACTTCCGTCTGATCATACCAATGGCACGAGCCCTAAAACCCACACGCCTAAGGCCATGGTTGCAGACAATGATTACGCGCTGGGCCAAGTTGTCGAAGCCCTAACCAAATCGCCATTTTGGCCTAAGATGGCGATCTTTGTGGTTGAGGACGACAGTCAAAACGGCGTTGACCATGTCGATGGACATCGCACCATTGCCCTGACCATCAGTCCCTATTCAAAGCGCGGCAGCGTCGACAGCACCTTCTATTCTCACCAGTCGATGCTCAAGACCATTGAGCAGATCCTAGCGCTTCCAACCCTTTCGATGTTCGACCTGATCGCCAACGATATGAGGGCCAGCTTCCAAGACACGCCCGATCTGCGTGGCTTCACCGCGATCCGGCCACAGCAGAGCCTGCAGGAACTTAACTCGGATCCATCGGCCCTGTCTAAAATCCAGCGCCGAGATGCCCTGGCCTCGGCGGCCATGCGCTGGGATGTGCCCGACGCGGTCCCGAGCGAGACCTTGAACCGGATCCTTTGGCATAAGGAAAAGGGCTATAACGTGCCCTATCCGCAAGTGAATAGGGCCGTCTTTAGTCCCTTCCAAGTCGATCAAGAGGAAGACGAGGAAGCCAGCAACGAGTAAATAGCCCCCCTAAGAATGTGAAGATGAGAAAGCCATTATGAGTAGCCTATTTGTTTCGACCATGCTTGCGGTCACGACCGCCGTCTGCCTGTTGCCTTTGACAGGTCAGGCGGCGGCCCTCGATGAGGCCGCTGAGGCAACCATTACCGTGCATGGTATCCTTCGCGAACCCCTGCGCGATCTGCCCGGCTCGGTTCATCTGATTGATCATGATCAATTGGAGGTGATGCATCCCCTCACGGTCAAGGAAGTGCTGCGGCGCGCGCCGGGGATCCAGATCATCGATGAAGATATTCTTGGACTGAAGCTCAACATATCCGTTCGAGGTCTAAATGCCCGCCGCTCGGGTCGAACCCTCTTGATGGAGGATGGGGCTCCCATTCAACCGGCACCCTATGCAGACCCTTCTGCCCATTATTATCCGCCCATCGAACGTATTGACCGCATCGAGTTTCGCCGCGGTTCTGGCCAGGTTCTCTATGGTCCCCAATCGATCGGCGGCGCCATAAATTTCATCACCGCCCCAGTGCCCACTGCGCCAGAAACCACAATGACCCTAGCTGCAGGGGAGGGGGACTATCGGCTCTATAGTCTTTCAACTTCCGTTGGAGATTCAACCAAAGGCGCGCTGCTTCATCTCATTGAAAAACAGAGCAACGGTATCCGAATGGGTCATTTCAGCCGTTCTCGGGAGGCGGCTCTTAAGACGCAGCTGGCATTGGCGAACCATCAAACCTTTACCCTTAAAGCCACCTATTCACTCGAAGACACTCGTCTGACCGAAGGGGGGCTTACACAGGCAAGGTACGATACAAGTCCCTATGCCAACCCCTTTCAAAATGATGAGTTCAACCTGCGCCGGTTGGCACTGCAAGCCCTTCACGATTTGGACTTAAGTGAGGGGACAAAGGTTTCGTCCCAGGTCTATTTTTCGGACACATTTCGGGCATCCTATCGACAGGCCGATACCTCAACCGATTCTATGACTGCCAATCCAGCGACCGGGTGCGTTGGGGCAAATCGTTTAGACTATGAGGGCTATGCGCAATTTTGTGGCAACAAGATGCGGCC
>CAISGS010000174.1 GCA_903884915.1 uncultured Caulobacteraceae bacterium
CTCGCCGGTGCGATATGATGTGATCAGCGAAGATTGCGTCGATGCCTACACCCCGCCAAGCTACGCCCCAGACCTGTTCGGGTTCTGGTGCGAAGCGGCGGAGCGTTTGGCCAAGGCCCAATAGGGGCCAGTCCATTCAGGCAGGCTGAACGCCCGCCTCTTGCAGCCATTCCAAAATCTTTTGCTTGGGCATGGCACCGACCTTCATCGAAGCCATCTGACCGTCGCGGAACAGCATCATGGTCGGAATGCCACGCACGCCATAGCGTGATGGGGTTGTTGGGCTATCTTCGATATTGAGCTTGGCGATGGTCACAAGGCCAGACAGCTCTTCAGAGATCTGTTCCAAGGCCGGCGCGATCTGCTTGCAGGGGCCGCACCATTCGGCCCAAAAATCGACCAGAACCGGCAGCTCAGCCTGCAAAACGGCCTGTTCGAAGGTTTCGTCGGTAATCTTGACCGTGCTCATAAGTTCGTTCCTCAACTGCGCGCCCGACTCAAGCGGTCTCGCGTCTCCATGTTGCCCTTCATTTCGCATGTAGGTCCATTGCTGTCACGGTTCAATGGATCTTCAGGCCCTCAAGGGTTTTGGCGACCAGATCGTTTGGCACGGGCATCAATTTGGGCCCGTCGGTCCAGACCAGCGCCGCCTCGATGGCTCGGTCGGGGAACACCTCGCGCAGGACCGCCACATAGACGGCCATCTGGACCAGATAGGCCCGGTCGGCCCTGTCGATGGTCGCGGGCGCAGGGCGATTGGTCTTATAGTCTACCACCAGGACCCGCTCTGCAGAGACCACCAGCCGGTCAACCCGGCCCGATATGGCCAGATTTTCCGGCAGTCCCTCAGCCCGGCCAGCAATGGCCACTTCCGGCCGAGAGCCAGGGCCAAAGACGGCGGCAAATTGTGGATCGGCCAGGACCGCTAGGGCGGCCTTGGTCATTTCCACCCGTTGGGCATCAGTCAGATCGCGCTCGCGGGCAAGGATGCGCTCAGCCCCGGCTTCGAACTGTTCGGGTGGCAGGTCGGGCAGGACCTGCAACAGCTTGTGGATCAGGTCGCCGCGCCGATAGCGCCCAAGCCCGCCCAAGGTGGCCAGCGGCGAGGGGGCTGGGCCCTTCTCCGATTCCGCCATGCTCGAGGGCGAGGCATGGCGGGTCCCGAGGGCCTCCTGTTTGGCAAGGGCTCGCGCCCAAGCGGGCAGGGCGGATACGGTCTCGACAGGCCCATCGCTGCGGGCGGCAAGCACTGGGTCGGCCCCGAACCGGCGTAACTCGGCATCTAAAAAGGCCACGGCCCGGACATGATCGGCAATGGCCGGATTGTTCAGCGCCCGTTCGACGTAGTCATACCAACTGCCGACCTTGTAGTGAGGCTTGCCCGGCTCGACACCACAGACCACCAGCCGGTCCCGTGCTCTTGTCAGGGCGACATAGAGCAGGCGCAGGCTCTCATGGTCCGAGGCTTGAGCGCGCAGCAGCCGTGCCTCTGCGGTCGGTTCGATATCGTTGTTCTTTTTAGGAGCCCAATAGAAGGCGCCGTCTGCATCCTGCATCAGGTTGGTGCCTTGGGCCGAGGACTTGGTCGCCGTGTCGGGCAGATAGACGATGGGGGCTTCCAAACCCTTGGCGCCGTGGGCGGTCATGACCCGCACCTCGCCCTTGCCATCCTCCTGCTCGCGCTTCACGTCGATCTCAAGCGCCGCCATTTCGGCGACGAACTGTTCCAGATCGTGCACGCCCCGCGCTTCAGCCGCTAGGGCTTGGGCGAGGAAGGCGTCGAGGGCCTCTTCGGCCTCCTTGCCCAGACGGCTGAGCAGGCGCTCGCGCATCGACCGGCCGTTGCCGTCCAATCGGCTCATGACCTTGGCATAGAAATCAAAGGGTGAGGCCGCCCCGGCCGTTTGCTTTGCCCAGCCGAAAAATTGCCGCGCGGCCAGCCATTCAGCACGCTCATCGCCGCGCGCAGTGAGGGCCGCCCACAGTCCGCCCCGCCGGTCATGGGCCAGATCATAGAGCGAGGTCTCATC
>CAISGS010000175.1 GCA_903884915.1 uncultured Caulobacteraceae bacterium
CGTCGAGGCCCCGTTCCAGTTCATTCAACTGACCATCGGCGGCACCAAGGCGCTTGGGGCTAAAGAGATCGCGGTCTTGGCCGTGGTGGCTGTGGCCGGACTGCTCTATCCGCTGTTCCTGTTTGCCTTTGGCGGTTTGACCTTGGCCGAGGTAAAAGCCGCCTTGCGCCGTCCTGCCAAGGCGGAGCAAGACCCTTCGGCCCCGACCGTCCCGCCCCTTGATCTTGGTTAGAACCTGCTCGTCATGACTGAAACGCCCGCCCCCGCCCCCGCTCCAACCCCCGCCGTCTATAGCGGCCCTGACTGTGTCCTGTCGGGCGTCCAGCCCTCTGGCGCTCTGCACCTTGGCAACTATCTGGGGGCCCTGACCAAGTTCGTGCGCCTGCAGGACGAGGTCGAGTGCTTCTTCTGCGTGGTTGATCTGCACGCCATCACGGTCTGGCAGGACCCGGCCCTCTTGACCGCCCAGACCCGCGAGATCGCGGCAGCCTATCTGGCGGCGGGCGTTGATCCCAAAAAGGCGGCGATCTTTCCCCAGTCCGCCGTGCGGGCCCATGCTGAGCTGGCTTGGATCTTCAACTGCGTGGCGCGGCTCGGCTGGCTGGACCGGATGACCCAGTTCAAGGAAAAGTCGGGCAAGAACAAGGAGCGCTCCAGTGTCGGGCTCTATACCTATCCCGTGCTCCAGGCCGCCGATATTCTGGTCTATAAGGCCACCCGCGTGCCGGTTGGCGAGGACCAGAAGCAGCATCTCGAACTGACCCGCGATATCGCCGCCAAGTTTAACAACGACTTTGCCGCCCCGGGCTTCTTCCCCCTGACCGAGCCCTTGATTGACGGGCCGGGCGCGCGCGTCATGAGCCTGCGCGACGGGGCGGCCAAGATGAGCAAGTCCGATCCCTCGGACAATAGCCGCATCAATCTGATGGATGATGCCGACACCATCGCTCAAAAGATCCGCAAGGCGAGAACCGATCCTGAGCCCTTGCCCGAGGACCTCGAGACCCTCAAGGGTCGGGCCGAGGCCGATAATCTGGTTGGGATCTATGCCGCTCTGGCCGGGATCAGCAAGGCGGAGGTCTTGGCGCAATATGGCGGGCAAGGCTTTGGTAGTTTCAAACCGGCCCTCGCGGATTTGGCCGTCGCCGTGATGGGACCCATTGGCGAGCGCATGCGCCGCCTGATGGATGATCCCGCTGAAATTGATCGCATCTTGGCCGACGGTGCCGAGCGCGCCCGCATCGTGGCTGATCCTGTGGTCGAAGAGACCAAACGTCTCGTCGGTTTCTGGCCCGGTCGCTGAGCCTTCCTACCCCTTCTCTTTTTGCCGTTGGAGATGTCCTGATGCTCAAGACCCTCATTGTTGCCGTCGCCCTCTTGGCCGCGCCGAGCTTGGTTCAGGCCCATCAGGTCAAGGCCGGTAATCTAGAACTGATCCATCCCCATATCCGCGCCTCGATGGGTCAGTCGCCGACCACGGCGGGCTATCTGACCATTCTTAATCACGGCAAGACCGCGGATCGTCTCCTATCTATTTCCTGTGCCTGCGCGGCCAGTGTCACGGTTCATGAGATGAAGATGACCGGCTCTATGGCTTCGATGGCCCAGGTCCCGTCGGTCGAGATTCCCGCAGGCGGCAAGGTGACCCTTGCGCCGGGTGGTCTGCATCTGATGGTCATGGGCCTGAAGGCTCCGATCAAGGCCGGCGACATGGTCGAGATGGTCTTGACCTTTGATAAGGCCGGGGCGGTCAAGACTCCCTTTGAGGCGGCAGACAGGCCTGCCTCTAAGCCCATGTCGGATAAGATGCCCGGTATGGATCATTCGAACCATTAGAGCGTTGCGGTTCTGTGCAATGGCCCTTGCACTCTAAGCAGGTCAGAGCCACTTTCAGGTCATGAGCACAAGAAAGTTTCTGGTCATTGCCGATGACAGCCCTGAATTTGGGGCTGCGCTGCACTATGCCTGCCGCCGGGCCAAGACCACGGGCGGGACGGTGGCCCTGCTGCGCGTGCTTGAGCCTGCGGAATTTGAACACTGGTCGGGCGTGCGCGATGAGATGCAGCGCCAACTGCGCCAAGAGGCCGAAGCGGTGCTTCAGCGGGCGGCGGAACAGGTCATGCAGGACCTTGGCCGTTCGCCGGAATTTCTGATCTTGGAATATGCCGATACCAAGTCAGCGATCCGAGCGGCTGTGGCAGCCGATCCCGACATCAAGATTTTGGTGCTGGCGGCGGCGGCGGGCGGGCGTGGTCCTGGGCCTCTGGTCGCATCCATTGCCAAGGATGGGGTGGCATGGGGCGCGCGCAAGATACCGGTGACGGTGGTTCCTGGCGACCTGACACGCGAGGAAATTGCCGATCTGGCCTAGCAAGCGGGGCTGAGCGGTTGTCTTTGTTGCCGTTGAGGCCCATTTAGAAGCCTCGACCCACGCAAATGAGGCCCGCATGTTCATTCAGACCGAAGCCACGCCCAATCCCGACGTCTTGAAGTTCCTTCCGGGCCGCGACGTGC
>CAISGS010000176.1 GCA_903884915.1 uncultured Caulobacteraceae bacterium
CGGACCTTCTAGCGGTCCAATCCGTCCCTGTCGCTGGCAATCAGCCTTTACAGGTTCGCCGCGCTCAAATCCCCGTTCACAGCGGCCTTAAAGAGGGTGGCCATAATTTCCGGGGTCGTTTCGCGCGGGTTACTGCCCGTAGAGGGATCATTCTGGGCGTGGATACCAATCGTGTCGGCTTGGTCTAGCGGAACACCGATAGCGGCGAGGTCATCGGGAATGCCCAACCCTTTGCGGAAGCTCAGGACCCACGACAGAACCGCGTCAAAGCCTGCACCCTCAAGGCCCAAGAACCGCGCCAGACGCTCCATACGGTCCTCAATGGCCGGACGATTGAACATCATGACATAGGGCAGGACGATGGCATTGGTCAGGCCATGGTGGGTGTCATAGAAGGCCCCGACCGGATGGGAGATCGAGTGAACGGCTCCGAGCCCCTTCTGGAACGCGGTCGCGCCCATGCTCGCTGCGGCCAGCATCATGGAGCGTGCTTCGATATCATTCCCGTCGGCATAGGCGCGGGGAAGGAAGTCCTTGATCAGCCTCATCCCCTCCAGCGCGATACCATCGGCCATCGGATGAAAACCGGGCGCGCAATAGGCTTCGAAACAATGGACAAAGGCATCGATCCCCGTCGCCGCCGTAATGTGGGCTGGCAGTCCCGTGGTCAGTTCGGGGTCTGAAATGACCAGAACCGGCATCATTTTGGGGTGGAAGATGATCTTCTTCTCGTGCGTGTCTTCCTTGACCACCACCGAAGCCCGACCAACCTCTGAGCCCGTACCCGATGTGGTGGGCACGGCGATCACAGGGGCGATCCCAGCGGGATCTGCCCTCGTCCACCAGTCTCCAATATCCTCAAAATCCCACAGCGGACGGGTTTGACCCGACATAAAGGCGATGGCCTTGCCGACATCAAGGCCAGAGCCCCCGCCGACTGCGATCACCCCGTCATGGTGCCCTGCCCGATAGACCGCTACGCCATCATCGACATTCTTGGCGACCGGGTTGCCCTGAACCTCGGCATAGAGGGCGAAGGGAACCTTTGCCGCATCTAGAGCCTGACGGACCGCTGCGATGATGCTGCTATCGGCCAAGCCCTTATCGGTAACGACCAGGGGGTTGAGCATTGTGTTGGCGATGCACTGGGCGCCCAACTCTTGAATTCGGCCCGGTCCACTGATGATTTTCGTCGGATAGTTCCAGTTGCCGGTCAGTACAGCGGTCATGATTAATCCTTGGTCGATAGGCGGAAATGATAGGACTTGGCGCGGGTGAGATGCTCATAGCCAAGGCTGCTGAGGGTCACACCCCGACCCGTATCCTTGACCCCGGTCCAAGCCAGCGCAGGGTCCAGATAGTCACAGCGATTGAGAAAGACCGTGCCGGTCTCAATCTGGCTGGCAATGGCGTGGGCGGCCACCGGATCCTCGCTCCAGATCGCCGCCGTTAGGCCAAAGGGGCTATCGTTCATCAAGGCGATGGCTTCGTCATCGCTCGACACCTTCATGATGCCGACCACCGGGCCAAAGGACTCATCACGCATTACTGACATCGAATGGTCAACGCCGGTTAGGATCTGGGGTGCCAGATAGGCTGAGCCTTCCTGATTGGCGGGGAAGGCTGCGGGATCAAGGTGAGCCTTGGCACCCGCCGCGACCGCCTCTGCGATCTGGCCACGCACAAAGGCCGCCGCCGACGGCTTGACCATCGGACCCAACGTCGTGCTGGCATCCATGGGCGAGCCCAGCACATAGGTCTTGGTCAGGGCCACGGCCCCCGCAACAAAGGCATCATAGAGCGCCTCATGGACATAGATCCGCTCGATGCCGCAGCAGCTCTGTCCCGAATTGAAGAAGGCCCCGTCGACCAAGGTCTCAACAGCATGGTCTAGATTGGCATCAGCGCGCACATAGGCTGGATCCTTGCCGCCCAACTCAAGTCCGACGCCGATAAAGTTGCCAGCCGCGGCACGTTCGATCACCCTGCCCGCCTC
>CAISGS010000177.1 GCA_903884915.1 uncultured Caulobacteraceae bacterium
CCCAGATAGTTGCCAAGGTGCAGCGCGCCGGAGGGCTGGACGCCCGACAGAACGCGGTCAGGGCCGCTATAGGCGGCAGGAGCGATGGCGGGGGCGGGTGTTTCAGTCATGACAGTCAGGTTCTAACCAAAATCAAGGGGCGGGACGGTCGTGGCCGAAGGATCTTGCTCCGCCTTAGCGGGACGGCGCAAGGCGGCTTTTACCTCGGCCAAGGTCAAACCGCCAAAAGCAAACAGAAACAGTGGATAGAGCAGTCCGGCCACAGCCACGACGGCCAAGACCGCGATCTCTTTGGACCCAAGCGCCTTGGTGCCGCCGATGGTCAGTTGAATGAACTCGAACGGGGCCTCGACGAGGGGGCGCCAATGGGTGGCGGCGGCCATGACAAGGCCTGCGGCCAGACTGGCCAGAAGGATGCGGATGATCCGGCTCCAGGCCGCAGCGCTGGGCTGATAGGTACCGCGTCGCGCCAGTGCGCCCATCATCAGGGCCACATTCAGCCACGCCGCCGCGCTGGTCGCCGCCGCAATACCCTGCACCCCGACAAGCCGGAACAGGGCAATGCCGAGCACCACATTGACGGTCACAGAGGCCAGCGCAAAGGTCATCGGACCCTTGGTGTCTTGCCGCGCAAAGAAGGCGGGCGAGAGGATGCGGGTCAGGACAAAGGCCGGTACGCCCCAGCCATATTGCAACAGGGTCTTAGCCGTCTCGACCGAGTCATAGGTCGTAAAGAGGCCGCGCGTGAACAGGCCATCGATCAGAAAATAGGGCATGGCGATCAGGGCCGCCGCCGCAGGCAGACAGAAGGCCAGCGCCAAGGCTATGGCCTCATCCATCGCCCCTTGCGCATCCTTGGTATCGCCCGAATGGACCGCGCGCGACAGGCGCGGCAAAAGGGCCACCCCGATGGCGACGCCGACCAGACCGAGCGGCAACTGATAGAGCCGATCGGCTACATTGAGCCAGTTACGAGCGCCATTGACGCTGGAGACCAGATTTCCAGAGATGAAGATATTGATCTGTGTTGCGCTGGCGGCGATGGCACCGGGCACCGCCAAGGCCAACAGCTTCTTGATCTCAGGCGTCAGGCGCGGCAGGCGCCAATGGACCTTAGCGCCCGACCTGTTGACGCCCCAGGTCAGCAGCAGCGCTTGGGCTACACCCGAGACGACGACGCCATAGACCGCCCAACGGGCCGCAGCATGGGCCTCATGTTGGGGTAGGACAAAGATCAGCATCATCAAATTGAGCAGGGTCGGCGCCGCCGCCGAAAGACCAAACCGGCCCCTTGCGTTCAGGACGCCCGACAGGTGCGCTGTAATGGCCATACAGGGCAAGTAAGGCATGGCCAATTGGGTCAAGATCACGGAAAGTTTGAACTTTTCCGGATCGGAAACATAGCCCGGATTCATGATGATCATCAGCCAGGGCATGGCCAACTGAGCGGCAATGGTCAGGATGATGGTCGCCGCTGCCAAGGTGGCCATGGCGTCAGCCGCAAGCTTGTCAGCGATCTCTTCGCCATCTTCGCTCAGGGATTTGGAATAGGCTGGCACAAAGGCGGCGGCAAAGGCGCCCTCCGCAAAGATCCGGCGAAAGAGGTTGGGGAAGGCCAGCGCTGTGGCATAGGCGTCGCCAGCGATCGTGGCGCTGGCGCCAATGCGGGCCGTAATGACCAGATCGCGCGCCAGACCCATGAACCGGCTGACCAAGGTCAGGCTCGAATATATCAAA
>CAISGS010000178.1 GCA_903884915.1 uncultured Caulobacteraceae bacterium
AAAGGCCTCGCGCATCGGCGTCAGGTCGGTGATCTGGCTGCCAATGTGACAGGCCACGCCCGCCGCATGGATCGAGGGCACGGATTCAGCCTTGGCATAGAGCCTCAGGGCCTCTGCGAAAGAGACCCCAAACTTGTTTTCAGACTTGCCGGTCGCAATCTTGGCGTGGCCCCCGGCGCTGACATCGGGATTGACGCGGATGGCGATGGCTTGGCGCTTGCCTAGGCGGGCGGCGACCTCGGCCAGAAGGTCCAACTCTGGCTCAGACTCGACATTGATCTCGCAGACGCCCGTCTGGACGGCAAAGGCCAGCTCAGCCGCCGTCTTGCCGACCCCGGAAAAGACGATGCGCGAGGGCGGGATGCCAGCGGCCAGAGCGCGGCGAACCTCGCCTTCAGACACTGTATCGGCCCCGGCCCCTTGGGCAGCGAGGGTGCTCAAGACCGAGAGGTTGGAATTGGCCTTGACCGCATAGGCGACCAGCGGCTCACCGACGCCAAGGCCCTTAAAGGCGTCTTGGAAGACGTTGAAATGGCGCTCTAGGGTGGCGGAGGAATAGACATAGACCGGCGTGCCAACGGCCTTGGCGATGGCCGAAAGGGCCACGCCCTCGCACCAAAGCTCGCCGTCGCGATAGTCGAAATGATCCATGGGGTCTCTGTCTGGGCTCTAAATCAGTTTGGGGTCGCAGCCGGTGCAGCTTCGATCTCTCGGGGTGTTAACGGCTGAGGCGCCACGACCTTGGCTTCGGCAGCCTTGGCGGCCGCATCGGCCTCAGCCTGTTTCTTGGCGGCATAGGCAGCCTTGGCCTCGGCCCCGAACAGGGGCGCGGGCTGATCCAGCTTGCCCTGCTTGCCGCAGGCGCTGGTCAGCAAGAGGCCTGCTGCGGCGACCACGATCAGGGCTGATCTTGTGAGGAGGCGGGCGGTCATGCGAGCAGGTCCTTCCAGCGTTGGATTTGGATGCGTACCTGATCGGGCGCGGTGCCACCATAGCTGCGACGGCTGGCGGCGGAGGCGGCGGGGGTCAAGACGGCATAGACCCCGTCGGTGATGCGTGGCTCCAAGGCCTGAAGATCGGTCAGCGGCAAATCGGCCAGACCAAGGCCCAAGCCTTCCGCCCGCTTAACCGCCGCGCCCGTGACATGATGGGCATCACGGAACGGCATGTTCAGCTCGCGCACCAGCCAGTCGGCCAGGTCCGTGGCCGTCGAATAGCCAGAGCCTGCGGCAGCCGCCATGCGATCCTTGACCGGCTCCATATCGGCGACCATGCCGGTCATGGCCGCGAGGGCCAGATCGAGACTGTCAAAGGCTTGGAACACCGGTTCCTTGTCCTCTTGCATGTCCTTGGAATAGGTCATGGGCAGGCCCTTCATGACCACGGTCAAGCCGGTCAAGGCCCCCAAGATCCGGCCCACCTTGGCGCGGACCAGCTCGGCGGCGTCTGGATTGCGCTTTTGCGGCATGATCGATGAGCCGGTCGTGAAGGCATCGCTGAGCTTGATAAAGCCAAATTGCGGCGTGACCCACAGCACGATCTCTTCGGCCAGACGCGACAGGTGCACGGCGCAGATGCTCGCTGCCGACAGGGCCTCCAGCGCAAAATCGCGGGCCGCGACACTGTCGAGCGAATTGGCCGTCGGCCGGTCAAAGCCCAGCGCCTTGGCGGTCTGGAACCGGTCGATCGGGAAGGGCGAGCCTGCCAAGGCCGCAGCCCCCAGAGGGCATTCATTCATCCGCTGACGTGCATCGACAAAGCGTGAGGCATCCCGGCCAAACATCTCGACATAGGCCATCAGATGGTGGCCAAAGGTCGTCGGCTGGGCCGGTTGCAGATGGGTGAAGCCCGGCATCAGCGTGTCAGCATTGGGCTCGGCCTTGGCCACGAGGGCGCGTTGCAGGGCCATGATCTGGGCGGCAGTCCGGTCGCAGGTGTCACGCACCCAGAGCCTAAAATCGAGGGCGACCTGATCATTGCGCGAGCGGGCTGTGTGCAGGCGGCCTGCGGCTGGACCGATCAATTCGCGAAGGCGCGCCTCGACATTCATGTGGATGTCTTCAAATTCCTCACGGAACGGAAAGGTGCCGCTCGCGATTTCCGCTTCGATCTGCGACAAGCCGTCTTGAATTGCAGTCTCATCAGCGCTTGAAATCACCCCGGTTGCGGCCAACATTGCAGCATGGGCCTTCGAGCCTGCCAGATCTTGGGCCGCAAGACGTTTGTCAAAGCCGATCGAGACATTGATCGCCTGCATCAGTTCCGCCGGTTTGGCAGAGAACCGCCCGCCCCACATGGTCTGGCCGGTTTGCGCCTTCTGGCCGGAGGGGGTGTCAGCAGAATTGGGCACTGCCGAAGGGATGTCAGTCATATGAGCACTATCCAAAATCCGCCGACAGAGGACGGCAATGGCAAACCTTCAGGGGCGAGCAAGCGTAGTTTGATGTCTTTAGCGATCGGCACCCTGATGCTGATCGGCGTGGCCTATATCCTATATGTCATCCTTAGCGCCTCGATCAAACCCAAGGCGGCGCTGGACCTCAACGAATTTAAGGTCGGGGCCCTTGCAAAGCTGCAGATTGTTGCCGAACCAAGGCCTGTTCCAACCGCCAGCTTTAAGGATGCCGATGGTAAGCCCGTGACCTTGGCCGATTTCAAGGGACAGGTGGTGGTGCTGAACCTTTGGGCCACCTGGTGCGGACCCTGCAAGGAAGAGATGCCGACCTTGGCCAAACTGCAGGCCGCCTATGCCGCCTCGCCCTTCAAGGTGGTGGCGGTCAGTGTCGACAGTATCGACTATGATGATCTGGCCCGCTCGGACATCGCCAAGACCCCGCCGCTAGCCCTCTATCGCGATGCCAAATATGCGCTGGCCTTTGGTCTGACGCCGCGCCCGGCTGGATTGCCGACGACGCTGATCATTGACCGCAAGGGTATGGAGCGCGCGCGGCTGGAAGGCGGCGCGGACTGGTCGAGCCCCCAAGCGCGCGGTCTGGTCGAGGCCCTGCTGGCGGAGAAATGAGCCTGCCTGATCCGCAAGATCTCGAACCGATCACAGCGCGAGCCTGGCCCGCTGCCCGTCAGCAGCGTCTGGGTGACTGGACCCTTTATGCCACCGATGGCCATTCCTTAAGGATCAATTCCTGCTGGGTGGCGGGCGATCCGGGTCTTGGGCTTGAGGCTGCTCTGGATCAGGTCGAGGCTTGGTACGAAGGGCAGGGTAGGGCGGCTATTTTTAAATGCCCCTATGGCGCAGCTTCGAACGATCCCTTGGCCAAGGCCCTGATGGATCGGGGCTATGTCTGCGGCAAAGAAACCTTGGTCATGACCGGGCCGGTCGAGGGGGCGTTGGTCGATGGCGAGGTGACCGTCTCATCTGATTTGGATGAGGTGTTTGGTGCTGTCTTTGCAGCCACAGCGACCGATCCGGCTGATAGCGCTGAACGGCTGGCGGCCCTTGGCCGAATTGCCGATCCGCGGTTCTTTGCCCGTTTAGAGGTGGGTGGTCAGCCTGCCGCCATCGGGGCCAGCGCGGTTGAGGGGCAGTGGGCCGGTATTTTCGGCATGCGCACGGCCCCGAACTATCGCCGCCAAGGCTATGCCGCTCGTATCCTATCAACCCTTCTGGCCAAGGCGCGGCAGGCGGGGGCGACAAAAGCCTATCTTCAGGTCGAGGCCGCCAATGTTGGGGCCATCCCGATCTATCAAAGGGCCGGTTTTCAGGTGGCCTATCGTTATTACTATTGGACCCGGCTAGCGGCCCATTGAGCCAAGACCACGCCCGATAGGGTCAGGGCCCCGCCGAAGATCTGCCAAGGTCCGATCGCCTCAGCAAAGAGGAGCCAGCCGAGAAGGGCTGCGATGACCGGCTGGATCAGCACGACCAGCGAGGTGATGGCGGTTGGCAGGCGTCCCAAGGCCCAGGCGATGGAGCCTTGACCGGCAACATGGACAAAGCCCAGTCCGACACAGGCGAACCAGCCCAGAGGGGTGGTGGGCCAGAGGGGCTCATTCATAACCAGCGCAATGATGATGAGGCAGGGTAGGGCCACGAGGCTGGACCAGAACATGACCAGCGGCGCACTCAGCGTCTGACGCGCCTTTCGGACCGCGAGGAAATAGAGGGCGTACCAAAAGGCCGTCCCGACCGCGAGGGCATCGCCCAATGCGGTATTGGACCCTGATCTCGCGCTGGCGGCTCCGTGGGCAAGGGTGATGGCACCGGTGATGGCCAAGACCAGTCCTGTCAGAAAGAGCCGCTGTGGGACCTCTTTGAACACCAGCCACGCCACAATGGTGACCACGATAGGGGTGAGGTTGGTCAGGACCGTGGCATTGGCGACGGTGGTCAAGCCAATGGCGTAGTGCCAAAAACCAAGATCAGCCGCAAAGGCAAGGCCCGCCCAAACGGCCATGATCGGCGGCAGGGCCATGAGGACCGAACCTTGAGGCTCCGTGCCTCGTGCGCCGCTCTGCGCCAAGAACGCCAGTGCAGGCAAGGCAAAGGCCAACCGCCAAACCCCCGTCGCGGCTGGGCCGGCGGAACTGAGGCGCACCAAGATCGGCGCCAAGCCAATGATACAGGCCCCCAAGATCAGGACCGCCATCGCCTTTCGATAGGACGTATGAGTCATGGCTTCCTTTTGGATCAAGCGGGCGCGGGCGTAAAGATGGCTTGCCCCCTACCCCGGCTTCGCCGGTACTTCCCCCACTGGGGGAAGTGGCGCGCAGCGCCGAAGGGGGTCTTGTTTGTTGCAATCCCCCTCACCCCACCCTCTCCCCCAAGGGGGCGAGGGCTATGTCGTTCTTAGCCCTCTCCCTGTGGGAGAGGGTTGGGTGAGGGCCTTGTTTCCCTATCTCGTCATTGCGAGCGCAGCCAAGCCCCCCTAAACCCGCCGCAGGAACGTCACCTGCGCCGCGCCATAGGTGCGGTTGTCCAAGACCTCATAGCCTTCCACGTTCATCGGCGGCTCATCGGCGGCGCGTTCCCAGACGCAGATGGCCCCGGGTGCGAGCCAGCCGCCGGATAGCAGGCCGCTGAGGGCCTTTTCGCCGAGGCCCTTGCGATAGGGTGGGTCGAGGAAGGCCAGATCGAAAGGCTCACCATCGCCTGCGGGCTTGGCCCCAAGGTCGGTGCAGTCGCGGCGGTGGATACGGGTGACCCCAAACAGGCCCATGGCGTCCGCATTTTCGCGGATCGCGCCTCTGGCGTCCGGGTCGGTCTCGACGAACAGGCAATAGGCCGCGTCGCGCGATAGGGCCTCAAAGCCCAGCGCGCCCGATCCCGCAAAGAGGTCAATAACGCGCAGGTCGACAAGGCCCGGCGACCAGTCGGCATGTTCAAGAATATTGAACACAGCCTGACGCGCGCGATCCGAGGTCGGGCGCGTGGCCTCGCCCTCGGGCGCGATCAGAACCTTGCCGCGAAACCGTCCAGCGACGATACGCAGGGCCAAGGTCTAGTGCTGGCTTTCCGGCAGGGTGACGACGATGCCGTCTAAAGAGTCGGACATCTTGATCTGGCAGGACAGACGCGAGTTGGACTCAACGTTCTCTGCAAAATCGAGCATGCTCTCTTCCATAGCCGACGGCTTGTCGAGCTTGCCGACCCAGGCCTCGCCCACATAGACGTGGCAGGTGGCGCAGGCGCAGGCCCCGCCGCAGTCGGCGTCAATGCCGGGGACGTTGTTCTTGACGGCGGCTTCCATGACGGTCAGGCCGTTTTTGGCATCAACCACATGTTCGGTGCCGTTATGTTCAACAAAAGTGATCTTAGCCATAAGCTTCCTCGCACGGCAGTCGGTTTAGACCGCTACCAGTTTCATAGAGATGGACATATCGACAAGTTTGTCTCGTGCAACAGGTTTTTGCGAAGCGACCAACTGTTTTCCGGCCATAAACTCTGGCGCGGCGTTGACGGCCTCGACCGCTTGGATGCAGCCCTGCTTGAGATGGAACACCGCGAACTTGGCAGTGTCCGGATCGCCCCGGATGATAATCTCGTCGGCATCGAACGGCATGCCGGCAATTTGGAGCTTGAGGTCGAACTGATCAGACCAGAACCACGGCACTTCCGGCGCTGCAAGCGGACGGCCCGTGACGGCGCAGGCGACGGCCTTGGCCTGTTCCAATGCATTGGGAACGCTTTCGAGACGTACGCTGCGGCTATAGAGCGGCATGGGCCGCTGGGTCAGGTCACCAACAGCAAAGATGGCCGGATCAGAGGTGCGGGCCGCCAGATCAACGACCACGCCATTATTGCACTCTAACCCAGCCGCTTTGGCGATCTCATCATTGGGGATGGCGCCGACCCCGACCAGAGCCGCGTCACAGGCGATGGTGCGCCCATCAGCGAGTTTGACCCCCGTCACCTGACCCATGTCACCGACAAAGGCCTCAACGCCAGCGCTAAGCTCGAACGTGACGCCGCGGGCGGCGTGATAGGATTGGAAGAAATTGGACAGCTCTTCGCAGGCGACGCGGGCCAGAACGCGATGTTCGCGCTCGATGATCACGGCCTTGGCGCTGAGGCTGATGGCCGAGGCTGCAGCCTCTAGACCGACATAACCGCCGCCGACCACGGCCAAGGTCTTGCCAGCCCCCAGCGCGGTCTTGAGCTTTTCCGCATCCGCCGCCGTGCGCAGTTCCAGTACGCCCTTCAGGTCCGCGCCCGGGATGGTCAGGCGACGCGCCCGCGCGCCCATGGCTAGGACCAGCACGTCATAGGCTATTGGCTCACCTTGCGAGACCGCGACAGTCTTGGAGGCTCGGTCAATGGCCACGGCATGGACGCCGAGCCGAAGGTCGATATTGTTTTCGGCATAGAATTCCATGGGCTTGAGCGCCAGCGACTCTGCCGTCGCTTCACCCTTGAGCCACGCCTTGGACAGGGGCGGGCGTTGATAGGGCGGCAAGGGCTCCTCGCCGACGAGCGTGATGGGACCTGTAAAGCCATATTGACGCAAGAAGGCCGCGACGGAGCCGCCCCCATGGCCGGCGCCTAAGATGACGACCCGCGTTTGCGGATCCATTGGCTCTTGATCGCTCACGAAAACCCTATCCCCGACGGCATTCTTAATTTGCGGCCAAATATGACTGTCCCGTAGCCGACTGGCAACCGGCCTTGGCTGTGACAAAGGGGTTTAGACGGGGAAACAGACCAAGACCTCCTACCCCGGCTTCGCCGGTACTTCCCCCAGAGGGGGAA
>CAISGS010000179.1 GCA_903884915.1 uncultured Caulobacteraceae bacterium
ACCCAAGGCCTGAAGCACCGCGCCAAGCTCGACAGCAATGCCGAACTGGACCGCTTTGCCTCGACCCTGGAAAAGGTCTGTGTCGATACGGTCGAAAGCGGCTTCATGACCAAAGACCTGGCCTTGCTGGTCGGCGATCAACAGGGCTGGCTGACGACGGAAGGCTTCCTCGACAAGGTCGCGGAAAACCTGACCGCAGAAATGGCCTAAGTCATGGCATTTGGCGGCGTCATTCGTGAGCTTAAGCCTGCGGATCACGCCGCCTGGCTGCCCCTATGGCAGGGCTATCTGGAATTCTATCGAGAGAGCCTCGATGAGGAGACCAGTGCCCTGACCTTTAAGGACCTGTCCAGCAACACTCAGGGCATGTTCGCTTATGTGGCCGAGCAGGACGGGAAACTGGTTGGATTGGTCCATTGCGTGCCCCATCGGGCGACCTGGACCAAGACCAGCTACTGCTATCTTGAAGACCTGTTTGTCAGCCCCGATGGGCGGGGCGGCGGCGTTGGCCGGGCCCTGATCGAAGCGGTCTATGCCCGCGCCGATGAAATCGGATCGACCCGGGTCTATTGGTTGACCGACAAGAACAATACGACTGCGCAGCTGCTCTATGACAAGCTCGCCACGCGAATGTCGTTCATTCAATATCGCCGCTGATCAAGGGCCGGTCTTAAGGGGGCTGAGCCCCCTAAGACAACCATCCTATTGGATCAGGGCCTTGATGGCCTCTAGCCCAGCCTGAGCCTGCCCACCATCCGGCGCACCGCCTTGAGCGAAGTCCGGCTTACCGCCTGCGCCCTGCCCGCCCATGGCCAGCACAGCGGCCTTGGCAAGCTCTGCCGCATTGAACCGGCCGGTCAGGTCGTTGGTCACGGCCACCGTCACCGCCGCCTTGCCATCAAGCACGCCAATCAGGGCGACAACACCGCTGCCGACCTGCTTCTTATAGTCCTCGGCAATGGGGCGCAGGTCCTTGCCGCCAATGCCCTCGAGGATGCGGGCCATCAGCTTGACGCCGCCGATCTCTTCGACCTCAACCGCCGCGCCGCCGCTACCGCCGCCCATGGCCAGTTGGCGCTTGGCATCGGCCAAGTCCTTTTCCAGTTTGCGACGGTCGGCAATCAGGGCCTCGACGCGGGTGGTGACATCGGCCACGGGCACCTTGAACTGGTCGGCCAAGCCCTTAGCCACGCCGGCCTGATCGAGCAGGAAGCGGCGGGCCGCCTCGCCGGTCAGGGCCTCGATGCGGCGAATACCGGCCGCGACGCCGCCTTCAGAGACGATCTTAAAGAGGGCAATATCGCCGGTGCGGGCCACGTGGGTGCCGCCGCATAGCTCGACGGAATAGGCCTTAGCCGCACCGTGAGCATGGTCTGGTGACAGGGCATCGCCCAGCGTCAAGACCCGGACCCGGTCGCCATATTTCTCTCCAAACAGGGCCACAGCACCCGCCTCGATCGCCTCTTCGGGCGCCATCTCTTGGGTATCGGCGGCGCGGTTTTGGCGGATAACCGCATTGACCTCGGTTTCGATGCGCTCAAGCTCGTCGGCGCTCAGAGGGCCGCCATGGCTGAAGTCAAAGCGCATGCGCTCGGCATCGACCAACTGGCCCTTTTGCGCCACGTGGGCCCCAAGAACATTGCGAAGGGCGGCATGGACGAGGTGGGC
>CAISGS010000180.1 GCA_903884915.1 uncultured Caulobacteraceae bacterium
AATAATAATAATAATAATAAAAACGATTAAGAGACCTTGATAGGATTGAAAACAACACGGTTAGGGTTCAAAAGATTTTTTTATCTGAACACGTTTAAATTATGGTTACGGCTAACCCGAACCCGAACACTAACACTAACTCTAACCCTCAGTCGAAACTGTGTGGGTGTCGGCACTGTGTGTCCCACCGTACCGCAGGTCTGATTAGGATTATGTTATAACTATGAATGGGTGAAGAGTGAGCAGTGAGTGAGTGGTGTTGAAGTGACTGGTGAGTGATGAGTGACACGTGAGAAGGGCTCGGCAGCCAGCTTTCCGTCAGCGCTGACGATGGTCGCGTCCTGCTGAGACTGGCTACAGGCATCATCTCGGCCCGGGCGGCACAGCCAGGTCTTACCGTCGGAATAGTCGATCGATGCAGCAGGAGCCGCTGCGACCGGCGCGGTCGGTTGGCTCAAGGCCTGAGGCGCGTTGGCGAGCAACAGTCCTGCGGTGAGGGCGGCTAGGGCTAAGGGCTTCATGGTTTGCGTTTCCTATTTGTTGGTGTTTGCCGCCGCCGCACGCTGGGCAATCAAAGCGATTGCGACGGCGTCAGGGGCCTTGGTCACGATTGGACCGGTGTTGGTAAAGTCGATCATCTGCTGGGCCCCATCATAGGTCGGCCAGGTCGGGCGGTCCTCGCCATTGGGAGAGCCGGTCTTGGCAAAGCGCGTCCAATAGGCGCTCACCGTCTTGGCTAGCTGCGCGTCGCGCCCATCGGTTGGCCAAGGCGAGGCGTTCAGATTTTGAAACAGATATTGCCGCTCCTGCGCATGGGGCGTTCCGGGCAGGAATTTCGGCGCGCCTGCCGACAGGATCGAGAACCGATAGGTCCAGGTCGGTGCTCCATGGGACGCGTGCAGGCTGGCCAAGGTCCGGCCTGGTTCAGTAAAGATGGTGTCGGACTTGAACCGCGTTTCAAAGGCCTCGCGTGAGCCATAGGCCGCTACCATCTGAGCCTCATCGGCCTCGCTGAGACCACCGGCAGCCTTGCTATAGCCCCCGCCATAGGCCTTGGGCAGTTCGATATCATTCGATCCGACAATGAAGGGTACCTTGGCCTCGCGCCCCTTGGCAAAGCCGTCGACGGGACTGCCCATGATCATCTGACCATCCGCAATGGGCATGTCGCCCAAGGAAAGGTTTGGATCGCCCGCCGCCAAGACCTTGTCCGTTGGAAGGGCGCGCAGGGCCGCCGCCGCATCCGGCTGATCGGCCTTGACGCCTAGCTTTTCACCAAAGGCTACGCCCTTGACCTCGGCCGCAGCCAAGGGTCCGGTCGGTTCACGGCCAAGGCCAGACTCGGTAATGGCCCGCGCAAACAGGCCTCGCGCCTGAGGCATTAGCATCAGTTGATTGATGGCTATTCCACCGGCCGACTCGCCAAAGATGGTCACCTGCGCCGGATCGCCGCCAAAGGCGCGAATATTGCGTTTGACCCATTTGAGGCCGGCGACCATGTCCATCATGGCATAGTTGGCCAGTGGCCCGCCCTCCTTGGTCAGGGCGGGATGGGCGAAGAAGCCGAACCGGCCAAGGCGGTAATTGATCGTCACGACCACCACCCCCTGCTTGGCCAACGCCGTGCCATCATAGAGCGCTGCCGTGCCCGAACCATTGGTAAAGCCGCCGCCGTGGATCCAGACCATGACGGGCAGCTTGGCCTTGAGCGATGGGGAGGTGACGTTTAGCTGC
The DNA here is from genome assembly GCA_903884915.1 of uncultured Caulobacteraceae bacterium. Lineage (GTDB taxonomy): Bacteria > Pseudomonadota > Alphaproteobacteria > Caulobacterales > Caulobacteraceae > CAISGS01. Next base: position 1,735 of record CAISGS010000180.1, read on the forward strand.
AGGCAGTCTTCACTGGCAGGCCCAGGCCCCACCCCATTGTCTTTAGACGGGGCCTGCATGCAGAGCGGACCATAGTGGGCCGCATCGCGAACATCCGACCAACGGGCCGCAGGCTGAGGCGGCTTCCACCGCAAAGCCCCCACCGGCGGCGCTGCATAGGGAATATTTTTGAAGCTGGATATTCCGTCCGCCGTCGCGCCCTGAAGGCGACCGGTGTCGATCTTGACCGTCTGAGCCGCGGCAGGGGACGCCAAGGCTAGCGCTAGGACTGACAGAACAAAGAGGCGCATCTGAATCAGGCCTTCCGCAAGCAGGTGTCATTCAGCGTGCGGCAAGGTGACCCACCGCGCTGAACTACACTAGCCGTCTGGCCGTCTTTGACAAGCACAGGCCGCTGAGCGTCATGGCCTGCACCCGTGGGTACCGAAAGGGGGCGTCAGGCCGCGGCCCAACGCCCCCAA
>CAISGS010000181.1 GCA_903884915.1 uncultured Caulobacteraceae bacterium
ATGTGACGTTCCACCACCTCAAAGCCGCGCTGCTTGGCCAGCTTGATCACCGACTGGCGGGTCAGTCCGTTGAGGAAACAGTCGGGCGTCGGGGTATGGATGACCCCATCGCGCACGAGGAAGATGTTGGCGCCCGTGGCCTCGGCCACATAGCCGCGATAGTCGAGCATCAGGGCGTCGGCATAGCCTTCACGCTCGGCGGCATGTTTGGACACGGTGCAGATCATGTAAAGACCCGCCGCCTTGGACTCAACCGGTGCCGTATCGGGCGCAGGACGGCGGAACTTGGCGCGGCCAAGACGGATGCCCTTGGCCTTTTCTTCGGGCTTGAAATAGCTCGGCCATTCCCAAGCCGCGATGGCGACGTGGATCTTGCTCGCCTGAGCCGACACGCCCATCACTTCGGACCCGCGCCAAGCAATGGGGCGGATATAGCCATCGGTCAGGCCGTTGCGCTTGCAAACTTCGATGGAGGCCGCATCGATCTCTTCCACCGTGAAGGGGATTTCGAAATCGAGCAGTTCGGCCGAACGGAACAGGCGCTTGGTATGTTCGGTCAGCAAATAGATCTCGCCGCCATACATGCGCTCACCTTCGAACACGGCCGAGCCATAGTGCAGGCCGTGGGTGAGTACGTGTACCTGTGCCTCGCGCCAGGGCACAAATTCCCCATCCAGCCAGATCCAGCCGTCGCGATCATCAAAAGGCACAAGAGACATTGCTCATCTAACTCCGAAAAAAGACCTGTGGGATTAGACGCTGCCGACCGTGCGGCGTCAATCCAACCCCATTCTAACGCGCGTTCCCTTAACATGATCAAGGTCCTGATCACCCGTTTGATTGCACCCGATGACAATTTGTCTAGGGTGTGTGACCAGATGTTCTGCGCCAAGAGGGCGCGACGGGCCGCGCGATGACCACAGTTTCTCCCAACCGCGAGGTCAATCGCAACCGCCACCTGCTGGTGGTCGATGACGATGACCGCATCCGCACCCTGCTCAAGGAATTTCTGGCGCGGAACGGATTTCGCGTGACGGCGGCGCGTGATGCCCACGCGGCCCGCAGGCTTTTGGACACGCTGGACTTCGATCTGGCCGTGTTCGACGTCATGATGCCCGGCGAGGACGGCTTCTCGCTCGCTCGCTGGCTTCGCGGCCGTTCAGGCACCAGCGCCGCAACACCGATCTTGATGCTCACCGCGCGCGGACTGCCCGAGGACCGGATCGAGGGCCTTAGCCTTGGGGCGGATGACTACCTCTCCAAGCCGTTTGAGCCTCAGGAACTGCTGTTACGAATCGAAGCCATCCTGCGCCGCGCCAATGCTAGACCGACAGGGCAAGAGCGCCTGAAACTGGGACGCTGCACCTTCGATCTGGACCGGGCGGAGCTGTTTGTCGGCGATGAGCCCGTGCGTCTAACCGAGGCCGAGGCCCAACTGCTCAAGCAACTGGCACAGTCGCCCAATCTGGCCATTGACCGCATGGACCTAGCCCGCGACACCGCCGATGCAACAGGCAGGGCGGTGGATGTGCAGGTCACGCGCCTGCGCCGAAAGATCGAGTCCGACCCCAAGAACCCGCGCTATCTTCAGACCGTGCGCGGCGTCGGCTATATGCTGGCGCCAGATTGAGGGCGGGACCGGGCACATGAAAAAGGGTTTTCGTCTCGGCCTGCCCCTGTCTTGGGTCAAGTTCGTCAAGCGCCTGTTGCCGACCACCCTGTTTGGCCGCTCGCTGCTGATCATCGTGCTGCCGGTGGCGATCATGCAGATCGTCATCACCTGGGCCTTTTTCGATGCCCATTGGGAGACCGTGACCAGTCGCCTGTCCGAAGGTCTTTCGGGCGATATTGCCTGGGCGGTGGAAAGCTACCGCGACGATCCCTCCCCCGGTGCCTTGGCCAAGATTGCCGACCGGGCCGAGCGGTCCTTGGGTCTGTCCATTGTCCTGCAAGAGGGCCGGGTCCTGCCGACGGGGCGGCGGCCTTCGCTCTTTGCCGCGCTGGATCGGTCCTTGCAGCGTGCGCTTGATGATCGGCTGGATGTGCCCTTCTGGTTCGATACGACCCGATATCCGGCCTATGTCGATATCCGCGTCCAGACCGATCAGGGCGTCCTGCGCATCATTGCCCCGCGCGACCGGGCCTTCGCGACCCAAGGCCACATCTTCATCCTGTGGATGACGGTCGTGACCATCCTGCTGACCGGTATCGCCGTCGGCTTTATTCGCAATCAGGTCCGCGCCATCGAACGTCTGGCTGAGGCCGCAGACGCCTTTGGCCGGGGCGGCGATATGCCAACCTTCAAGCCCTATGGCGCGCGGGAGGTCCGTCAGGCTGCTGCTGCCTTCATCGCCATGAAGGCCCGCATCCAGCGCCATATTGACCAGCGCACGGTGATGCTCGCCGCTGTCGGCCATGATCTGCGCACGCCCCTAACCCGGCTCAAGCTCGAACTGGCCATGGCTGAACCTTCCGACCGTATCGAGGCCATGAAGCGCGACCTGTCGGAAATGGAGCATATGATCGACGAATATCTGGCCTTTGCCCGGGGTCAGGGCGGCGAGGCGCTGGAACCGGTCTCGATGTCGGACCTGCTGGAGGCCCTGCGCGCCGATGCTGACCGCGCCGGGGTCGAGATCCTCCTCAGTGTCGAACCGGGCCTAGAGGTGGTCTGTCGTCCCCTCGCCCTCAAACGTGCCCTAGACAATCTGGTGATGAATGCCGCCAGCCATGCCGCGCGGATCGAGCTGACCGGTCGCGCCCGGCCCAGCGGCGGTGTTGAGATCTGCATTGATGATGATGGTCCCGGCATCCCCGAAGACCGCTATGAAGAGGCCTTCCGCCCCTTTAATCGCCTCGACGAATCCCGCAACCAGAACGAAAAGGGCGTCGGCCTCGGCCTCGCCATAGCCCGCGACGTCGCCAGAGGCCACGGCGGCGACATCACCCTCTCCCGCTCGCCGCTGGGGGGCCTAAGGGCGCTGGTGAAGTTGCCGGGGTAGGGTGCCACTTCCTCGTGCTTCGACAGGCTCAGCATGAGGAAGACTTAGAGTTCCGCGCTTTCCCATTCATCCTCATCCTGAGCCTGTCGAAGGACGAGGATGAA
>CAISGS010000182.1 GCA_903884915.1 uncultured Caulobacteraceae bacterium
TGAGCGTTAAGCTGGAAGGCTTGAGCCTCTTCCTGCTGCGCCCGGTCGACCGCCGTATAGGCTGCAGCATTGATCACGGCGCTGGGTTTGATCTGAGCGATCAGAGCCGCTGGATCACCACCGGCGGCCAGATCTAGGGTTTCACGACCGGCAAAGACCATGGCGATCTGTTGGGTACGCGCCAGACGCGCCAACTCTTGAGCCACCTGCCCAGTCCGGCCAAAGACGAGGATGGGGGCGCTCTGCATCAGATTAGAAGGGCGAAACGAAGGTCTTGAAGCCACCGGCCGCCCGATCCTTATCGGCCAATACCGCATCCGCCGCGCTTACCGGCCAGTCGATGGCCAGATCAGGATCATTCCACGCGATGGCTCCCTCGGCCTCAGCCGACCAATGTTCATTGACCAGATAGGCGACGTGGGTGTCGGGCTCGAGGGTGCAAAAGCCATGGGCAAACCCGGCAGGCACCAAAATCTGGTTCCATTTTTCCGCAGAAATCTCTGCGCCAACCCACTGACCATAGGTCGGCGAGCCTTGGCGAATATCAACGGCCACATCAAAGATACGGCCCGACAGGACGCGGACCAGCTTGTCTTGCGCGAAGGGCGGGGCTTGGAAATGCAGGCCTCGAACCGTGCCGACAGGCCGCGAGAGGGACTGGTTTTCTTGGATGAAATCGATCTCGATCCCGGCATTGCGCAGGGTGGCGCGGTTCCAGGTTTCACTGAAAAAGCCACGATCATCGCCAAATTGGCGCGGCCACAGCAATTTGACCTCAGGAAGGGCGAGCGATTCGATGCGCATTAGGCTTTGATCTTAACATCGACGCCAAGGCGCTGGCCATCATAACGATCGCGAAGGGGCTGCCACCACGCTTGGTTGGCCAGATACCATTGGACCGTCTTGCGAAGGCCCGAGACGAAATTTTCTTGCGCCGTCCAGCCGAGCTCGGACTTGAGCTTGGTCGCGTCAATAGCATAGCGCTGATCGTGGCCGGGGCGGTCCTTGACGAAGGTGATGAGACCTCGGCGCGGTCCTGTCGGCAGAGCGGGGGTCAGTTCGTCCAGCAGGTCGCAGACCGCATGCACAACATCCAGATTGGTCCGCTCATTGTTGCCGCCGACATTATAGGTCTCGCCAGGCCGACCTTGCGTCGCGATGAGGGTCAGGGCACGGGCGTGATCGTCGACATAGAGCCAGTCGCGGATGTTCAGGCCATTGCCATAGACCGGCAGCGGCTTGCCCTCCATCGCGTTCAAGATGGTCAGGGGCACGAGCTTTTCAGGGAAATGATAGGGGCCGTAATTGTTCGAACAGTTGGAAACCACCACCGGCAGGCCATAGGTATGGAACCAGGCCTTGGCCAGATGATCAGAAGCGGCCTTCGAAGCCGAATAGGGCGAGCGCGGATCATAGGCCGTCGTCTCGTGGAAATAACCCGTGTCACCAAGGCTGCCATAGACCTCATCGGTCGAGACATGCAGATAACGGAACCCATCCTTCTTTGCCCCCTCAAGCCCGCGCCAATAGACCAGCGCTGCCTGCAGCATGACAAAGGAGCCCACCACATTGGTGAAGATGAAGGGATCGGCCCCATCGATCGACCGGTCGACATGGCTTTCGGCGGCCAGGTGCATGACCACATCCGGCTGAAATTGAGCAAAGGCCGCGGCCATGGCCCGAGCGTCGGTAATATCGGCCTGCAGGAAGCTGTAACGGTCTGAGTTTTTTACCGGATCGAGCGAGGCCAAGCTCGAGGCGTAGGTCAGTTTGTCAATATTGAGGACGGTTGCGTTCTCAGACAGGATCAGATGGCGACAGACCGCTGAACCGATAAATCCCGCACCTCCGGTAACTAAAACTCTCATAAACGCCCGGCCCGTTCGGTTTATAAAGGAATTGAAGCGTTCCATATCAGGAGCTTTCTCAATTTGAAACCCAAATTGAGTATGAAGGTTGATAAAATGCCGTCATTTGTGCCAATGCATATTCCAATATTCTCTGGCTTATATCCCAAGATTTACGCTGCATGCGACGGGTCTGGCGACGCCAATAATTTTGAGGTTCTTCGTGTTTAATATTAACAAAATGCCCCACTGGTCAGAGACCGTTCGGTTAAGTGAGGAGCTTCGTCACTGGGCCGTTTCCTACGGTTATCCAGTATGGTCCATTCTTGGCGTTGATTATAAGCGCGGGGGCTTTTTCGAAAAGATCGAGCATCATGGACAGCCCGTCGCCTTACCAAGGCGAGGACGGGTTACCCCAAGACAGCTCTATTGTTTCTCGATGGCTGCTGAATTGGGCTCGTCCATCGACAACATTACGATCTTGCAAACCAGCGTCGAAACCTATCTAGCGCGGTTTTTCCGGCCCGATGGCCTGATCCGTACGCTGGTTGATGCCGACGGCGCGGTACTCGACGATTCGGTGTCGCTCTATGATCAGGCCTTCGGGCTCTTTGCGCTGGCCAGCGTCACCCGAACCCAGCCGCAGATCGTCGGCCTAGAGGCGCGCGCCAAGCGTCTGCTCGAGCAGCTCAAGGTGCGGCAGGCCAATCTTTTGGGCGGGTTTGATGAGACTGCACCGCGCACCTTGCCCCTCCAGTCCAACCCCCACATGCACATTTTTGAAGCGACCTTGGCCTGGACCGAGGTCAGCAACGATCCCATCTGGCAAGCCCAAGCCGACGAGATTGCTGAGCTATGCCTGTCCAAGTTCATTGAGCCGCAACTGGGCTGTGTCCGCGAATATTTCGACGGGGACTGGAATGCGAGCGCGGGCGTTGAGGGCCTAAAGTTCGAGCCCGGGCACCAGTTCGAATGGGGCTGGCTGCTCCTTCGCTGGGGCAAGGCCA
>CAISGS010000183.1 GCA_903884915.1 uncultured Caulobacteraceae bacterium
ACCCCACAGGCCGCTGCCCCCACGCCCGCTGCTGTACCCGCAAGCCCAAAGCCTGCGGTGGTCGCTCCTGTTCAGGCCACTGCGCCTGCGCCAAAGGTTGCTGCGGACATACCCTCTCAGGCCGCGTCCAACGCCGCCGCGGCTGCCTCGGGCTATTCTGCCAAGGATATTGAGGTCCTCGAGGGACTAGAGCCGGTCCGCAAGCGCCCGGGCATGTATATTGGCGGCACGGATGAACGCGCCCTGCACCACCTGTTCGCCGAGGTGCTCGACAATGCCATGGACGAGGCCGTGGCTGGCCATGCCAAGTTCATCGAGGTTCGCCTAGAGGCGGACGGCGCGCTCGTGGTGCGCGACGATGGTCGCGGCATCCCGGTCGATCCGCACCCGAAATATACCGACAAGTCGGCGCTCGAAGTGATCATGACCGTGCTGCACTCGGGCGGTAAGTTCTCGGGCAAGAGCTATGAGACCTCTGGCGGTCTGCACGGGGTCGGGATTTCAGTCGTCAACGCCCTGTCCGAGCAGCTCGACGTCACCGTCTGGCGCGACGGGGCTGAGCATCGCCAGAGATTCTCACGCGGCAAGCCCGTCTCGACGCTAGAGCGGGTCGGTCCATCTCGCAAGCACGGCTCATCCTTGCGCTTCCTGCCCGACGAGACCATCTTTGGCGAGGGCGCGATCTTTAAGCCCGCCCGCCTCTATCGCATGGCCCGCTCCAAGGCCTATCTCTTCCGCGGCGTCGAGATCCGCTGGTCCTGCGCGCCCGAACGCGTCACCGACCAGACCCCCGCCGAGGCGATCTTCCACTTCCCCAATGGCTTGGCCGACTTCCTCGCCGAACGCGTCGCCACCACAGAGACCCTGACCGAGACCTTTAGCGGCCGTATCGAGCGCCCAACCAAGGCCGGAAGCAATGAGGGCGGCGCGGTTGAGTGGGCCATCACCTGGTCGCCCATCGGCTTTGGTGACAGCGACAGCTTCATGCAGTCCTACTGCAACACCGTACCCACGACCGAAGGCGGCACCCATGAGGCCGGTCTTCGCGCAGCCCTGATGCGCGGCCTCAAGGCCTATGGCGAAATGACCGGCGAGAAACGGGCGGGCCTGATCACCGCCGAGGACGTCATCGGCAATGCCGGGGCCTTGATCTCGGTCTTTATCCGCAACCCGGAATTCCAAGGCCAGACCAAGGAAAAGCTGTCCTCGTCCGAGGCACAAAGGCTGGTCGAAACGGTCTTGCGTGACCCGTTCGATCACTGGCTGACGGCGGCGCCCAAGTCGGCGGACCGATTGTTGCAATTCATCATCGAGCGGGCCGAGGACCGGCTCAAGCGCCGCCGCGACAAGGATGTGGCCCGCGCCTCTGCCACGCGCAAGCTGCGCCTACCAGGAAAGCTGGCCGACTGTTCAGGCCAAGCAACCGATGGGACGGAACTGTTCATCGTCGAAGGCGATTCCGCTGGTGGCTCGGCCAAACAGGCCCGCAATCGCCAGACCCAGGCCATCCTGCCCCTGCGCGGGAAGATCCTCAATGTCGCGTCGGCCACCAATGATAAGGCGGGGAAAAATACCGAACTGTCAGACCTCTTGCTGGCCCTCGGTGTTCAAGGCGGCAATCGGTTCAAGGAAGAGGACCTGCGCTATGAGCGCATCGTCATCATGACCGACGCTGACGTCGACGGCGCCCACATTGCCAGCCTGCTGATCACCTTCTTCTATCGCACCATGCCGGGCCTGATCCGGGCGGGCCGCCTGTTCCTCGCCCTGCCACCGCTCTATCGCCTCAGCCATAATGGCAAGACCGTCTATGCCCGCGACGACGCCCATAAGGACGAGTTGATGGCCGGGATGTTCATGAACAAGAAGCCCGAAATCGGCCGGTTCAAAGGTCTTGGTGAGATGATGCCCGCCCAGCTCAAAGAAACCACCATGGACCCGGCCAAGCGCACCTTGGCCCGCGTCACCCTGCCCCGCTCAGAAGAGGCGGTTGAAGATCTGGTCGAAACCCTGATGGGCAGAAAACCCGAGCTGCGTTTCCGCTTTATTCAAGAAAATGCGGAATTTGCGGTCGATGATCTCGACGTCTAGGACCAAGCCACCCGTCGTCTGAACAGGGAACGCGGGGCCTCAGCCTCGAATCCTTGACTTCCGCGCCATTCACCGTAAGACATCCCCATAGTCAGGAGCAGGCTCGGCGAATCCGCGCTGCCCGTTCGCCCAAGCACGGGCGGCTCCGGCACCTTACAGCGTGACATGACAGAATTTTCCCAACTGGGCCTATCGCCCACGACACTCCAAGCCGTAGCTGACACCGGCTACACCACTGCCACTCCCATTCAGGCCGCCGCCATCCCCATCGCCCTCGCAGGCCGGGATGTATTGGGTATTGCCCAGACCGGGACCGGCAAGACCGCCGCCTTTACCCTGCCCCTCATTGAGCGGTTGCAGTCAGGTCGATCCAAGTCGCGCATGCCGCGCGCTCTGGTCATCGCCCCGACCCGCGAACTGGCCGATCAGGTGGCCATGTCGTTTGAGAAGTACGCCAAGGGCACCAAACTGACCTGGGCCCTGCTGATCGGCGGCGTGTCCTTCGAAGATCAGGTGCGCAAGCTCGACCGGGGCGTTGATGTCCTGATCGCCACGCCCGGCCGACTGCTTGATCATTTCGAGCGCGGCAAGCTACTCCTCACCGGCGTCCAGATGATGGTCGTCGATGAGGCGGACCGCATGTTGGACATGGGCTTCATCCCCGACATTGAGCGCATCTTCAAGATGACGCCCCCGAAGAAACAGACCCTGTTCTTCTCGGCGACCATGCCGCCAGAAATCACCCGCCTGACCAAGCAGTTCCTCAATGATCCCGAGCGGATCGAGGCCAGCCGTCCGGCAACGACTGCCACGACCATCACCCAGCACATCGTGCCGATCCCGATCATCGACCATAAGGCCAAGCGCATGGCGCTGCGGGCCCTGATCGAGCGCTCGGAAGTCAAGAACGGCATCGTGTTCTGTAACCGCAAGAGTGAAGTCGACATTGTCGCCAAGTCCTTGAAGGTTCATGGCTTTGACGCTGCCCCGATCCATGGCGATCTGGACCAGAGCATGCGTACCAAGACGCTGGAATCGTTCCGCAAGGGTGATTTGAAGCTCCTGGTGGCCTCGGATGTGGCGGCGCGCGGCCTCGACATTCCCGATGTCAGCCACGTCTTCAACTATGATGTTCCCCACCATGCCGACGACTATGTGCACCGGATCGGGCGCACAGGCCGCGCGGGCCGGTTGGGCGAGACCTATATGCTGGTCACGCCTGCCGATAGCCGCAATCTCGACAAGGTGCTCAAGCTGATCGGCCAAAAGCCCGACGAGACCATTTTGGACCTTGATTGGGCCTCGGCTGCTGGCGGTGACGCTCGTCGGGCCCCATCCGGGCGCAGTGGTGGACGGGACCGGGCCGGTGGCTCAGACCGCAAGCCTAAGCGCGACTATTCCAAGGGTCGAGATGGCGCACCTTTGCACAACGAGGTCGCCTCCATGACCCCGGTGATTGCTGAGCAGACGGACGCGCCGCGCGTTTCGTTCGAGCGCACGGAAACGGCTGAAACGCCAGAGGCGACCGCACCGCGCCGTCCTGCCCGCTCACGCGGTCGCGGCAAGCCGCTGCCAGAGGCTGTGACCGTAGAGACCACGGCACCTGCAGAACCTGCGCCTGAGGCTGCCATGGTCGTTCGTGAACGCGAACCCCGCCGTGAGCGCAACCCGCGCCCTGAGCGCCGCCCAGAAGCGCAAGCTGCTGCTCCAGC
>CAISGS010000184.1 GCA_903884915.1 uncultured Caulobacteraceae bacterium
GCCAATAGGGTGTGAAGACCTTATAGGGGCCGCCAGAGCCCGTCTCGACGGTCCAGGGCTCGTTCAAGAGCGCGGCGTTAAAGGACTGAACCTCGACCCCCGCCGCCTTCAGCGCGGCCTTGAGGGCGGTATCGCGGGCGATGGCCGAGGGCTCATAGAGCCGGTTCCAGACCACTTGGCCTGCGCCCGTCTCTGACACGACTTGTGGGAGAACCTCAGAGGCCTTGCCCTTACGCAGGATCAGGCGCGATCCAATAGCCTTCAGCAATGAGGAGAGGGCGGTCAGTGAGCGGTTCAGCCACCAAAGGCTAGCTCCACCCATGGGGCGCTGCTCAGGGTCTGTGTCGAACAGATAGAGGACCACAACGGGGTGCCCGGAGGCGCTTGCGTAGGAGAGGGCCGGATTGTCGGCAAGACGAAGGTCCTGTCGCAGCCAGACCACGATCGGCGTTTGATTGTGGTCACTGGTCATTGGCAGGTCGCTTCGCCCTTGTGTCTTTGTGAGTCTCACTTCAGATGTACGGTCTAGATTGGCTTTTGGATTAGCGGAACCTCGAATTGACCCAAGCTCAGGCTGTCTCCCCCAATGCTGTGATCCGGATCAAGACCCCGAACGGCGCCGAGGTTCGGATTGGCAATGCGGAAAAGCTGTCGATCATTGCGGGTCCCTGCCAGATGGAGAGCCGTCAGCACGCGCTGGAGACCGCGCATGCCCTTAAGGAAATGGCAGCCCGCCTTGGGATCGGCCTGATCTATAAGACCTCGTTCGACAAGGCCAACCGCACCTCCATCACGACCGCGCGCGGCCTTGGCATCGGGCAGGCCTTGGATGTATTCGCCGAGATCCGCGACGTGACCGGCCTGCCGGTCCTGACCGACGTCCACGAGGCCAGCCAATGCGCCATTGCCGCTCAAGCCGTCGATGTGCTGCAGATCCCAGCCTTCCTCTGTCGCCAGACCGATCTGCTGGTCGCCGCCGCCGAGACCGGCAAGGTCGTCAACGTCAAGAAGGGCCAGTTTCTCGCCCCCTGGGATATGAAGAACGTGATCGGAAAGCTGCTGGCAGCGGGTAATCCCAACGCCATGGCCTGCGAGCGCGGCGTGTCCTTTGGCTATAATACGCTCGTCTCTGACATGCGCGCCTTGCCCGTTCTGGCCGAGATTGGTTGTCCGGTCGTGTTCGATGCTACCCATTCGGTGCAGCAGCCAGGCGGGCAGGGGACGACCTCTGGCGGTCAGCGCCAATATGTGCCGGTTCTGGCCCGGGCAGCGGTCGCGGTCGGCGTCGCCTGCGTGTTCCTTGAGACCCACCCTGATCCCGACAATGCCCCGTCTGATGGCCCCAACATGGTGCCCATGCATGAGTTTGAGGCCCTTGTTGCAAACCTGCTCGGCTATGATCAACTGACCAAGGGCTGGTAGGGGCAAGGCTCGGCCCTTGCCAAATCTCTTGACCATCGGGACCGAACGCAGCACAGGCTGATCTATGGACGTTTCTTCGCTTCAGCACCTGCTCGCCGCGATATCCGGTCTCAAGATCGCCTGCGTCGGTGATCTGATGATTGATCGCTATGTCTATGGCGAGGTCGCGCGCATTTCCCCTGAGGCTCCGATCCCGGTCTTGGCCAAGTCATCGGAGACGGTGATGCTCGGAGCGGTCGGCAATGTTGCGCGCAATGTCGCGGCCTTGAGCGGGCAGGCTGTGCTCTGCGCGCCCGTCGGCGATGATGCCAGCGGCCAAGAACTCTCAGCACTGGTCGCTCAGGCGTCTGGGGTTGCGGGCAATCTCGTCATCCAGCCCGGTCGTCCAACCACGGTTAAGGTCCGGTTTGTGGCCGGTGGGCAGCAACTGCTGCGCGTCGACAGCGAGACCTCAGCCGCGATTGATAGCGCCGCCGAAGCTGCCCTGATCCAGACCATCCAAGACGCGGTCTCTGGCGCAAAGCTGGTGGTCCTGTCCGACTACGCCAAGGGCGCGCTCAGCCCCGCCGTGATCGCCGCGACCCGCGAGGCTGCGGCTAAGGCCGGCATAGCGCTGGTCGTTGATCCCAAGGGCCGCAGCCTTGCCAAATATGGCCCCGTGGGCCTGATCAAGCCCAATGGGGGCGAGCTATCCCTTGCGGTCGATATGCCGGTTGGCACAGACGCCGAGGTCGAGGCAGCCCTGATCGCTGCTCTAGAGGTCTGCGAAGCCAAGGCGCTGCTGGTCACCCGAGCCGCTCAGGGCATGAGCCTAGCCGTCCGAGGCCAGCCTGTGCGCCATTTCCGGGGCAAGAAGCGCGAAGTCTTTGACGTGTCGGGGGCGGGGGATACGGGCCTTGCAGCCCTAGGTCTTGCGATGGCCGCAGGGATCGAGATCGGTGCGGCGGTCGAGTTCGCCATTCTCGCCTCGGGCGTCGTGGTTGGTAAGGCGGGCACCGCGACGGTGACGCCTGCGGACCTGATCGAGGCGGAACTGACCTCCCATATGGCCCCTGCCGAAGACAAGATTGCCACGCCAGAGGATCTGGTCCGGATGGTGGCCGCTTGGCGCGCTGAGGGCCTGACGGTCGGTTTCACCAATGGCTGTTTTGATATTCTGCACCGGGGCCATGTCGCCTATCTGGCGCAAGCCCGGTCCTGGTGTGATCGCCTGATTGTTGGGCTCAATACGGATCGGTCGGTCAGTGCGCTCAAGGGGCCGTCTCGTCCCGTCAATGATCTTGAATCCCGCGCTCTGGTGCTGGCCGGACTGTCTCATGTCGATATGGTGGTTCCGTTCGACGAGGATACGCCCATCGGTCTGATCGAGGCTGCGCGGCCCGATGTGTTGATCAAGGGCGCTGACTATAGCGAGGACGGCGTGGTCGGCGGCGATTTCGTCAAGTCCTATGGCGGACGAGTTCGGCTGGCCAATCTGGTGGACGGCTATTCGACGACGGCGGCCATTGCCCGCTTTAAGAAGGACGCGCCATGAGCGGACATCTGATCCTCGTCACCGGCGGCGCGGGCTTTATCGGCTCAAACATCGTTAGTCGCCTCTGCCGAGATGAACAGTATGACGTCGTGGTCTGCGACCGACTGCGCGCGGCCGAGAGCGGCAAGTGGCGCAATATTGCCAAGGGCGCGATCAGCGACTTTATCGATCCTGACCAGATATGGGACTGGCTGGCCAAATATGGCTCAGACCTCGAAGCCATCATCCATATGGGCGCGATCTCGGCCACGACCGAACCGGATGCGGACAAGATTGTTCAGAACAATTTTTGCCTGTCGAGGGACCTGTTTCGCTGGTGCGCGGCCAATGATTGCCGACTGATCTATGCCTCTTCGGCGGCGACCTATGGCGATGGAAATCTCGGCTTTGAGGATGACAATGATCTAGAGGCGCTCAAGGCCCTTCGCCCTCTCAATGCCTATGGCTGGTCCAAAGCCCTGTTCGATATCTTCGCCGTCCGCGCCGCCCATCAGGGTGAGGCCCCTAAGCAGTGGGCCGGATTGAAGTTCTTCAATGTCTTTGGCCCGAACGAATATCATAAGGGCTCGATGAAGTCGGTCGTCTCCCAGATCTATCCGCGCATCGCGGCTGGGGAGGGCGTGCAACTCTTTCGCTCGCACAAGGCCGGATATGAGGACGGCGGTCAGCTTCGAGACTTCGTCTATGTCGCTGATGTGGTGAATGTTGTTGATTGGCTGCTGGAGACCGAGACGGTCAGCGGCGTGTTCAACCTCGGCACCGGCAAGGCAAGAACCTTCTTGGATCTGGCCAAGGCCACCTTCGCAGCGGCGGGGAATCCCGCCGTCATCAGCTATATCGATACGCCTGAAGTGATCCGCGACAAGTACCAGTACTTTACCGAGGCCAAGATGGATCGGTTGCGGGATGCAGGCTACAGCCAGCCCTTCTGGTCGATGGAAGAGGCTGTCGCGGACTATGTGCAGTCCTATCTGTCGCAGGAAGACCCCTATGTCTGACGCTCCCATACCGTCACCGGCTGTTCAGAGCGCGGCCATGACCCTGATCGCGCAATATGGCGATGATGCCGAGGTGATCGCAGTGATGCGCGCTGCCGAGCTGGCCGCTGCCGGGGATGTGAAGGGGCTGGAACATTGGGACGCGGTGCGCGATCTTATCGTCGCCTTTGATGCGGGCGAGGGCACGCGCCAATAGGCTCGCGAGGCAGCAGGGGTTGGTGTAGGTCTTGGTCATGGCACAGGGTAGGGGCGGCTTAAGGCAAGGACTGATCGTCGGCGGAACGGTGTTTCTCGTCCTGTTCCTTGCCGCAGCCTTCTATTGGCGCGCCGACATCTTGCAGGCCGCGCTCGACCCAAAAAAGCCGTTCCAGACCTATGCGCCGCCCAAGGCTCCCGACTATGCCAAGGCCAGCAGTTGGGCCCTGATCCCCGACCGTCCCCAGCGCTGGTCCAATAAGGATCTGCCCGCCGATGTGTTCTTCGTCCACCCCACCACCTTTGATGGGGGGGAGGAGTGGAATGGCCCGATCGACGATGCCAAGTCTGACCGATTGCTGACGCGGGTGATGTTGCCGAACTATGCCGGGCCCTTCTACCGGGTTGGGCGACTGTTCGCGCCGCGTTATCGTCAGGCCAGCCTCTATTCCCAACTGACCAATCGTGACGATGCCCGCGAGGCGAGGCGCTTTGCCTATGGCGACGTTCGAGCCTCCTTTCAGTACTACATGGATCATTATAATCAGGGGCGGCCCTTTTTGATCGTTGGGGTCGAGCAGGGTGGGCTTCTTGCGGCGAGGCTAGTGCGCGATGAGGTTGCCCCCTCCCGTGCCCGCGTACGTCAGGTGGCCGGGGTCTATCTGATCGATACGGTCGTGCCCGAGGCCGACTATGGTGAGGGCGCGGCCCTATCGGCCTGTTCAGCCAGAGATCAGGCCCGCTGCGTGGTGGCATGGCAAGGCGTGCTCGAGGCTGACCCTTCGGCGGGTCTGAACCGTCTGGACCGGGCCCAGGTCTGGCTTGGGGATCAGCTTGAGGATTTAGGAACCCGTCCAGCCCTCTGCGTTAATCCGCTGGTTGGGGCTAAGACCAAGGTCAAGATCGAGGCGCGGGCCAATATTGGGGCGGCTAATGTTACCGGTCTGGAATGGGGCGCGCGTCCGGCATTCTTGGCCCGTCAGGTGGACACCCAGTGCCAAGGGGATGGGCTACTAGTCTCCAAGCCCCGCTCGCCGTCCCTAACGCCCAGTGGCGGTTGGGCAGACCGGCTAAAAGAGCCTGCTTTCAATCTGTTCTATGCTGATCTTGAAGCGGATGCTCAGGCGCGGGTTGTGTCTTTATTGAACCTTCCCGACTTCCCCAAACCTGCACCCCCCATCGAACGCTCCGCCGATCAGGGCCAGACCCCGGCCCATAGGGTGAGGTGATCCCCAAACATCCGCGTTCCCCGCGAAGGCGGGGATCCAGATCCCTTCACTCAGGCGGGAAGGGACCCACAGGAAATTTCTTTTGCGGGAACGTGGCGCAGAGGGCCGTGGATGAACACCCCCCACTCCCAACCCTCTCCCCCTCAAGGGGGGAAAGGGCTTTTTTGCTGCGTCATTGGGAGCGTAGCGAAGCAACCCAGAGGCCTGACCCGAAATGACGCGGCAGAGGGCCACGTCCATACTGTGCGTAAGGGTCTGGGTCCCCGCCTTCGCGGGGAAAACGGAAGACAGGAAACAGGCCCCCTACC
>CAISGS010000185.1 GCA_903884915.1 uncultured Caulobacteraceae bacterium
CCAAGGCCTATCGGTTCTCCCTTGGCGCCGCTTGGCGCAGTACATCACTTGTCTAAAGCTTCGACAGCGGGGCTAAAGACGCGCGTGGCTGCTTGATCGTTGCCCGACTGACCTTGAGACTTTCAATGCAAGACGAACCTATGAACGACACCGATCAGATGATCGACACGACGGCCACTGATGGTCCATCCGTCGAAGGGGACCTAGAGCCCACCGGCGGCGATGCGGCGACCGCCGTGGCCCAGATGGGCATTACGCGCATGTCGCTGATGGAACTCAAGCTCAAGTCCCCCAGCGACCTGTTGGCGCTGGCTGAAGCCATGGAGATTGAGAACGCTAACTCCATGCGCAAGCAGGACATGATGTTCGGGATCCTTAAGGCGGTGGCTGAAGAGGGTGTCGAAATCTCCGGCGGCGGCGTGATGGAGGTCGTGCAGGACGGGTTTGGGTTCCTGCGCTCTCCAGAGGCTAACTATCTGCCTGGTCCCGACGATATCTATGTCTCCCCCTCACAGATCCGCAAATTTGGTCTTCGCACGGGCGACAGCGTCGAGGGACCGATCCGCGCGCCGCGCGAAGGCGAGCGCTATTTCGCCCTCTTAAAGGTCGACTCGATCAATTTCGAGAACCCTGAAAATGTGCGCCATAAGGTTCATTTCGATAATCTGACACCGCTCTATCCGGACGAGCGCCTGACCATGGAAATTCAGGATCCAACCCTGAAAGACCGATCCGGCCGCGTGATCGACATTGTCGCGCCCCTGGGTAAGGGCCAGCGCTGTTTGATCGTCGCCCCGCCTCGCGTGGGTAAGACCGTGATGTTGCAGAACATCGCCAAGTCGATCGCCGCCAACCACCCAGAATGTTACCTCATTGTGCTTTTGATCGATGAGCGTCCCGAAGAGGTGACGGACATGCAGCGCACCGTGAAGGGCGAGGTCATCTCCTCAACCTTCGACGAGCCCGCAACGCGCCACGTGCAGGTCGCCGAAATGGTCATCGAAAAGGCCAAGCGTCTGGTTGAACACAAGCGCGATGTGATCATCCTGCTCGACTCCGTGACCCGTCTGGGCCGCGCCTACAATACGGTGGTGCCGTCCTCCGGTAAGGTTCTGACCGGCGGTGTTGACGCCAACGCCCTGCAACGGCCCAAGCGCTTCTTCGGTGCCGCCCGCAATATCGAAGAAGGCGGCTCCTTGACCATTATCGCGACCGCCCTGATCGATACAGGAAGCCGCATGGATGAGGTCATCTTCGAAGAGTTCAAGGGCACCGGTAACTCGGAAATCATCCTCGACCGCAAGGTTGCCGATAAGCGGGTCTTCCCCGCCATCGACATCTTGAAGTCGGGTACCCGCAAGGAAGACCTCATCACGCCGAAGGATGTGCTGCAAAAGACCTATGTCCTGCGCCGTATTCTCAACCCGATGGGTCCACAAGACGCCATCGAGTTCCTGCTCGACAAGATGCGTCAGACCAAAAACAATGCCGACTTCTTCCAGTCGATGAACACCTAAGAAAAAGGGCGGCTCCGAGGTCTCGGGGCCGCCCTTTTAATTTAATAAAAACAATTATTTATCACGGAATAAGCAGGGTCGCGCCGATGGTTTCGCGTCCCGCTAAGGCCTCATGGGCGGCGCGGGTGTCCTTGAGCGCATATTCCGCCCCGATCTGTATCTTGACGGCACCGGAGCCGATGACCGCGAACAGGGCATTAGCGCTCTCATCCAGATCTTCGGTGGTGGCGATATAGTCAAACAGGGTTGGGCGGGTAAAGAACAGCGAACCAGCGGCCGCGAGGCGAGCGGGCGCAAAGGGCGGCACCGGCCCTGACGCATTACCGAAGCTGACAAACAGGCCCCGGCGGCTGAGGCTGGCGAGCGTCGCTTCAAAAGTATCGGCACCGACGGAATCATAGGCGACCGCAACGCCCTGACCCTTGGTGATCTCCTTCACCCG
>CAISGS010000186.1 GCA_903884915.1 uncultured Caulobacteraceae bacterium
CTAGGACGGTTTGGGATTAGGCCGCCGCGACCGCGCGGCGGCTGCGCATAGCCAAGATGGTCGCAACGACCAACAGGACCAACATGGCCAGGCTGAGCCCGTCTATGCCGATCAGATAGTAGTTCGGATGACGGCCCGGCTCTTGGAAATACATGGCATGAAGGGTCATTGATGCGCCCTGCACCATCAAGGCAAAGCCCAACCAGGTACTGCGATATCTTAGGGCTAGGGCCAAAAGCCCAATGGCCAGCGCCCAGTCCGCGAGCAAGATGGTCAGTGCCGGGATGGCTTCGCCCGTAACGGCCTGACCGACCAAACCCAAGACCCACGTCAGGCCGATGGCCAATGCGGCATAACGCTCTGCAGCGCCACCCTTCCACCATGCAAAACATAGGGTGGCGGCTAGCAGTAAGAGCGAGAGGTTAAAGAGTAGATCGATAAGCATGTCCGAGCCCGTGCAACCTGCACGCGCTCGTTAACACGTCTAATGTAAAGAATTTGGAAAGGGGTCGCTTAGCCCGCGATCCGATCAACGGTGCTGATGCTCGACACGCCGCCTTCAAATTCGGCAACCTTCTTATAGTAGCCGATCATCTTGGTGCGGATGCCGATGCGAAGCTTGGTTTCTTCCAGCGCACCGTGGACCTCGACAACAGCAGAACGCGCCGCTGTCAGGGCCGCAATAGCTTGCGAGAGTTGGGCAGGTGCCTTGTCTGCAACAACAGCAGACAGGCCAAGGTCCTGACGGGCCTGAAGCATGGTCTGCAACAGTTGTGAGGCCTCCATCAGGGCCGTGTCGATAGCATCCTCTGTTGCGAACAGACGGTTAGCAACAGTTTGAGCAACCAGAACCTTATCCACGTCGCAATCTCCATTGGTTAATGAAAGCCTAACTTAATTGATAAACGAATTGTTAATAAAAGCTATTGAAAAATTCGCGTCAGAGGCGTTTTTTGAATTTCAACACTGTTAACCATAATTTCAGTAGGACGAGATATGAACCCGCCGACGAGTCGTTCATGAATCTGAAGTAGTTTTCGCTTCTGATAGGGGCTGAAACGTCGCGTGGCCCCGCGCAAAGGGGTGAAACTGTTCGGACCGGCGCTAAACAGCCATGCCCATCAACTCCGCCAAGATTGTCCGGCAGCGCTTGGGCATTAGCTTTGAAGAGCGCATCGCGACAGCTGCGATGATTACCGCCCTAGGGGTACTGCTGGCCGCCTGCCTCGTCTTCAGTCTGACCCAATGGCAGGCTGAGGCCCGGCTGTCCCGAGAAGCGCGCACGACCGAGGCGCAGCTTATCGCCAAGGAAATTGCTAAGCCCCTTTCCGAGGGCAATCTTGCGGCGGTACGACAAACCCTCGAAGGCGTCGCGTCCGTGGAAGGCGTAAAGCGGGTGTTGATTGTAAACCCGCAGGGAAAGCCTCTGTTCAGCGCCGCCGCGCCGCTGCAATCTAAAATGTCCGAAGCGACCACCGATATTACTGTGCCAATCAGAGCACCGAACCACGGGGCGACGTTCGGCACCTTGACCCTCACCGCGAGCGTGGCCACCACCAATGATCTATTAGCCCGCTATGCTTCGGTCTTTGGATCGCTGTTCTTTGTCGCTGCAGGCGGTGCCCTGTTTCTCTCGCGGTGGGTGGCGCGCCGGGCCGTCGAACCGGTCATCCGGCTCAGCCATGTTATGGAAGATGTCGCGGCCAGCGGGGACTTCCAACGGCGCGTGACCGAAGCGGGCGATGATGAATTTGCCAAGCTTAGCCGTAGTTTTAACGCCCTACTCCATCAGCTCCATGTCAATGATCGCGATCTGCGCCGCACCTTGGCGCAACTGGTCGAGGCCAAGGATACGGCGGAAGCGGCCAATACCGCCAAATCTCAGTTTCTGGCCAATATGAGCCACGAAATTCGCACGCCGCTCAATGGCGTCATCACCATGGCCGAGATCATGGCCGCAGGTGACCTGTCGGCTCCTCAGCGTCAGAAACTGGACGTTGTCCGAAACTCCAGCGGGGCGTTACTGCTGATCTTGAACGATCTTCTGGACCTCTCAAAGATCGAGGCTGGACACGTTGAGCTGCTGATCGAGGATCAAGACCTGTCGGGCCTGCTGCGCGAGATGCATGACAGCTACGGCCCGATGCTACGCCAAAAGGGCCTCGAGCCGATCCTTTCGGTGTCTGAAGACCTGAGCGGACACTGGCGCATTGACGCCTATCGCCTGCGTCAGGTGATCAGCAACCTGATGTCCAACGCGCTGAAATTTACCGATCAAGGCGCGATCACATTGGGTGGGCAGGTCAATTGGCCGTCGCCAGACGAGGCGATTGTCACCCTCACCGTGTCCGATACAGGCATTGGCATTCCCCGAGATAAGATCGACCGGCTGTTTGAAAAGTTCGTTCAGGTCGACGGGTCTACGACCCGGCAATATGGCGGCACAGGCCTTGGCCTCGCCATCTGCCGGGAACTGGTCTCGATGATGGGCGGCAGGATCTGGATCGAAAGTACCGAGGGTGCGGGCTCGACCTTCTATGTTCAACTGCCCCTGACCCGAAGCCTTTCAGCGCCCTTACCCGAACCCAAGCCCACCAGCGCGGTGCCCCAAAACCTGCATCCACGCCTTAAGATTCTGGCGGCGGAAGATGTGTTGGCCAACCAGATGGTGCTCCAAGCGGCCCTAGAACACCGCAATATTGATCTGGCCCTTGTCGACAATGGCGCTCAGGCGTTGGAGGCTTTCGGTCTTGAGCGGTTTGACCTCATCCTGATGGATATCCAGATGCCGGTCATGGACGGCCTTGCCGCCACCCGCGCCATCCGAGTTAAGGAACGCCTAAGCGGCCTTGAGCCAACCCCGATCATCGCCCTCAGCGCCAATGCCATGGACTATCAGATCGCCAGCTATCGCGAGGCCGGATGCGATGACTATATTGCCAAGCCGATTGATCTAACCCGTCTGGCCAACGCCATCGACCGCCTGACCCAATCTGCTTCCATTGAGCCTGTTGCACGGGCAAGCGGGACATCCGGCTCGCTCTAGGCCATTGCGGGGCCTATAGAAGATCACACCGACCAATCCAACCTATGAGATCTGGCATGTTCTATGATGCGCGTACCAAAGCACCGCTCAAGCATGATCCGGTCAAGGCGCTGGTTGCCCCCCGTCCTATTGGCTGGATCAGCACGCTAAGCCGTGAGGGTGTGGCCAATCTGGCCCCCTATATCTTCTTCAATCTGGTCGCCTCTGGTCCCTCGATCGTTGCCTTCTCCAGCGCGGGCCGTAAAGACAGCCAGACCAATGCCGAACAGACCGGCGAATTTGTCTGCAATATTGCCAGCTTTGATCAGCGCGAGGCGGTCAATAGCAGTGCTGCCACCCTACCCCCTGAGATCGATGAGTTCGCCCTGACCGGTCTAGGGACCCTACCCTCGCAGCTGATCAAGCCGCCAAGGGTCAAGGGCGCTCCGGCCCATCTGGAATGTGTCTATCTGCAGACCGTGCCCCTGTTCAGTAAGGATGGGGTCCGCAACGGCTTTGATCTGGTCTTGGGCGAGGTGGTCGGGGTCCATATTGACGACCAGTTCGTCAAGGAGGGGCTGGTCGATACGGCCGCCATGCGCCTGATCGCGCGCCTTGGCTATCTCGACTATAGCGTCACCGATCAGGTGTTCGCCCTGAAACGGCCAGACTAGGGTCCAGAACGACAAACGGGCCGCCTCTGGGAAGAGACGACCCGGCTGTAACATTCATTCCCGCCTTAAGGGCAGAGGCGTTTCCACTTAGCCTGCGATTGCCGCAAAGCGCTTGCCCAAGATGCCATCGGCCTGAGCCATGATGTTCTTGACCAGGTCAGCGCAGGTGGGAATGTCGTGGATCAGGGCTTGGCTCTGGCCTGTGGTCCAGATACCGCCGTCCATATCCCCATCGCGCAGCACATTTTCACGGCCACGAACACCAGCCATCAGCTCGCGCACCTCTGCAAAGGTCTTGGTCGGGTCACGCTGGATCTCAGCCACCTGCTCGGAGATGGAGTTGCGGGCGACGCGGGCCGTATTGCGCAGGCTGCGGCCAACGAGGATCGTATCGCGTTCAGTATAGTC
>CAISGS010000187.1 GCA_903884915.1 uncultured Caulobacteraceae bacterium
CTCCGCCTTGGACAGGACCGTGCGGGTGCACATGCCAATCGGGAAAGCCGCCTGATCCAGATCGAGCGGACAACCGACCGACAGCACCGCTTCAGCCTCTGCGCCGCTGATCACCAGCCCGACCTGACGATCTGTCACCTCAACCAGCGAATGGGGACGAGCCCCCATGGCCGCCTCAAGCCGATCCCCTAGACCGGCCTCAGGCGCAGACAGCAAGAGCCACTCATCCGGGCCAAGCCACAGGGCGTGGGTGCCGTTCAGGCTCGCAGACCGGCAGGCCTCTCGCGGCAGGGCAAAGCCAAGCGCAGTCTCAGCCGCCGACAGGGCCTCAAGGCGACCGCGCAGCACATGACGGGCCATGGATGGGGCATTTGTCATCAGATCAGCCATTCAACCGCGCTCCTTCTGGATCATAAAAGACCGGTGAGGTCACCGTCACAGCGATGTCGCCTTCGGGCATGGGCACATAGAGGGTCTCGCCCATGCGCGCCCGACCGCCGCTAACCATGGCCAGAGCAATAGACCGGCCCATCACGGCGCTATGGTAGGATGAGGTCACATGGCCCATCAGTTTCATGGGCGGGGTCTGCCCCCGCGTGACAATGATCTGAGCCCCCTCGTCCAGCACCACGGCGGGGTCTTGGGTCAGAAGCCCAACCAACTGCTTGCGGGCCGGATCAGCCATGGCGGGCCGCGCGAGCGAGCGTTTGCCGACATAGTCCGGCTTGGCCTTGCCCACCGCCCAGGTCAGACCAACATCATCCGGCGTCGCGGTGCCGTCTGTCTCTTGCCCAACAATGATGAAGCCCTTTTCGGCCCGCAGCACATGCATGGTCTCAGTCCCATATGGGGTCAGGCCATGGGGTTGACCCGCCGCCCAGATCGCTTCCCAGACCTTGCGGCCATGCTCGGCGGGCACATTGATTTCGAAGCCCAGCTCGCCGGAGAAGCTGACCCGGAACAGCCTTGTCGGCACGTCGCAGATCGCACCTTCGGTGAGGCTCATGTGGGACAGGGCCTCGGGCGACAGGTCGATCCCCTCAACCAGCCCTTCTAGGATGGTGCGGGCCTTGGGGCCTTGCAGGGCAATGACCGCCCACTGTTCGGTGGTCGAGGTCAGCCAGACATTCAGCTCCGGCCATTCGGTCTGGAGATAGTCCTCCATCATGCCCAGCACCCGCGCCGCACCGCCCGTCGTGGTCGTGACATGGAAACGATCATGGGCCATGCGCCCGACCACGCCGTCATCGGCCACAAAACCGTCTTCGCGGCACAATATGCCATAGCGGCACTTGCCCACGCCCAGCTTGGTCCAGGCATTGACGTACATGCGGTTCATGAACTCTGCCGCATCGGGGCCCACCACCTCGATCTTGCCCAGGGTCGAGGCATCGAAAATGCCGCAGTCCTTGCGCACCGACAGACATTCGCGCCGAACCGCCGCCTCCATATCCTCGCGCCCTTGCGGGAAGAAGCGGGCGCGTTTCCACAGGGACACATCCTCGAAGACCGCCCCCTGCTCTGCCGCCCAATCATGGATCGGGGTCGTGCGGATCGGATCAAACAGATCGCCCCGCGCCATGCCCGCCAGCACCCCGAAGGTCACAGGCGTGTAGGGCATACGGAAGGTCGTCAAGCCGATCTGAGGGATGGGCCGGTGCAGGGCGTCAGAGATCACGCCGAGCGCATTGAGGTTCGAGGTCTTGCCCTGATCGGTCGCCATGCCGGTCGTGGTGTAGCGCTTAATATGCTCGATGGACTGGAAGCCCTCGCGCACGGCCAGTTTCAAGTCCTTGGTGGTGACGTCGTTTTGCCAGTCGATAAAGGCCTTGGCCCCTTGGCCGCGATTGTGCGGCAAGGCCCCGACCACGCCCTTGGGATCGCCCTCTATCGCTTCAACGGCAAAGCTGTGGGTCGCAGGATGACGGGCCGCATCGGCCCCCGCCGCAAAGCCATCGGCCAAGGCCTGAGCCAGCCCGAACTTGCCCCGGCAAGCGCCAGCCGAACGTTCCGCCTCTGCCGAGGGGCCCGGCAGATAGGTTTCCAAGGTCTCGTCCCACACCACCTTGCCCCGCGATTGCGAGAACAGGTGAACGCTGGGCGTAAAGCCGCCGGACATCAGCACGGCGTCACAGCTCAGGGTCTCGGTCGATCCGACCTGACCCGCTGCAACGATCGGGGCAATATAGGCCCCCTTGACGCGAAGCTCGCCGATGGTGCCGGTGATGGCATGGCCTTCCCTGACCTTAAGGCCAGCGGCCTTGGCCGCCTCGACCAGAGGACCAACGGGATGGGGCCGCGCATCAACAATGGCTGCAATCTCAACACCCGCCTTGTGCATATCCAAAGCGGCGCGATAGGCCTCATCATGGCCCGTGGCCACCACCACGCGCTTGCCGGGCTTAACGCCATAGCGGTTCAGATAGATGCGGGCCGCGTCGGCTAAGAGCACGCGGGGACGGTCATTGTCTGGGAAGACCAGTGGCCGCTCGATAGCACCGGTGGCCAGCACCACCTCGCGGGCCCGAACCTGCCACAGACGCTCACGCGGGGCACCGGCAACCGGATGGGCCTGATGCTCGCTCAAACGCTCGGTGATGCCGATCATATTGTGCGCGAAATAGCCAAAGGCGTTGGCGCGGCAGATCATGGTGACCTTGGGATTGGCGGCCAAGGTCGCCACGGTCTCATTCAACCAAACCTGCGCGGGCTTGCCATCGATCAGCGCGTCCGTCGCCGCCAAGAGCGAGCCGCCAAACTGGGCCTGCTCGTCCACCAGCATCACCCGCCCACCGCTTTTCGATGCCGCCAGAGCAGCGGCGAGACCCGCAGGACCCGCCCCAATGACCAGAACTTCGCAGTGCGCGAAACGGTTCAGATAGCGGTCAGGGTCCGCCTCGGTCGGGGCGTCACCCAGACCGGCGGCGGCACGGATGGCGGGCTCATAGAGATGGTCCCACGCTTTGGGCGGCCACATGAAGGTCTTGTAGTAGAAGCCCGCCGGAATGAAGGGCGACAGAAGGCTGGTCACCGCGCCCATATCAAAGTTCAGGCTGGGCCAGCGGTTCTGGCTCTGGGCCTCGAGGCCGTCATAGAGCTCGACCTGGGTGGCGCGCAGATTGGGCGTGACGCGAGCCCTGTCCCGGCGCACCGAGACCAGCGCATTGGGCTCTTCCGAGCCTGCGCCCAAGACCCCGCGCGGGCGGTGATATTTGAACGAGCGGCCCATCAGGTGGACGCCATTGGCCAAGAGGGCCGAGGCTAGCGTATCGCCCTCAACGCCCTGAAAGGTGCGGCCATCAAAGGTAAAGGTCAGGCTCTTGAGACGGTCGATCTGACCGCCAGCGTCGGTGCGGAACGGCGCGCTCATGCGGCAGGCCCCTTCAAATCAGGACGGGCTTCACCGGTCTTATAGGTCACAACAAACTGGTCCGTGGTGGTGTCGCGCAAGGCATTGAAGAACCGCGCGCAGCCATGCAGGTGACGCCAACGC
This sequence comes from uncultured Caulobacteraceae bacterium, assembly GCA_903884915.1. Lineage (GTDB taxonomy): Bacteria > Pseudomonadota > Alphaproteobacteria > Caulobacterales > Caulobacteraceae > CAISGS01. The sequence continues at coordinate 3,494 of CAISGS010000187.1, forward strand.
TCGGCATGCAGGCCCTTAGGGTTGGCGCGCATATAGAGATATTCGGTCCATTCCTCGGCATTCAGGGCTTCGGGCTGGGTGGGGCGCGCAATGTGGGCTTCGCCGCCATGGACGAATTCCAGCTCTGGGCGAGGGCCGCAATGGGGACAGGTGATTAAAAGCATCTGGACCTCAGTGGGCTACGGCGGCGGCGGCGGCTTCGTCGATCAGATGACCGTCCCGGAAGCGTTCGATGGTGAAGGGGGCATTGATCGGATGGGGCTCGTCCTTGGCGATGGTCCAGGCCAGGGTATGGGCCGCGCCGGGGGTGGCCTTAAAGCCGCCGGTTCCCCAACCACAGTTTACATAGAGCCCCGGCACTGGGGTCTTGGCAACGATGGGCGAGCGGTCGGGCGTCACATCGACAATGCCGCCCCAGTTGCGCAACATCCTCATGCGGCGGAAGGCCGGGAACAGCTCGCAAATGGCCTCCAGCGTGTGCTGGGAAATGTGCAGCCCCCCGCGCTGGGTATAGGAGGTATAGATGTCGGTACCCGCGCCAATGACCAACTCTCCCTTATCGGACTGGCTGATATAGGCATGGATGGTGTTACTCATCACCACGCAAGGGAAGACCGGCTTGATCGGCTCGGACACGAGGGCTTGCAGCGGATAGCTTTCCAGCGGCAGACGAACGCCC
>CAISGS010000188.1 GCA_903884915.1 uncultured Caulobacteraceae bacterium
GCGGGGATCCAGTGGGTCGATTACCGCCGGAGTGAAAAGGTCTGGGTCCCCGCCTGCGCGGGGAACGCGGGATGTTGTACCCCCCTAAATATCCAAGCAGATCTTACCAAAGTGCGTGGCCGAGGCCTGATGGCGGAAGGCGTCGGCGATAGACTCGAGCGGATAGTGGCTGTCGATCACCGGGCGGATACCCGACACGTCGATGGCGCGGATCATTTCCTGCTGTTGACGGCGGTTGCCGACGGTCAGGCCCTGAACACGCAGTTGCTTGCTCATGATCATCACCGTCGAGACCGGTCCAGTATAGCCTGCTAGGACCCCGATCAGGGCGATGTGACCGCCGATACGGGTCGCCGCAATCGACTGAGCCATAGTGCCCGAGCCGCCAATTTCCACCACATGATCGACGCCGCGCCGACCGGTGAGCTTTTGGGCCGTAACGCCCCACTCCTCGTCCTTGCGATAGTTGATCAGATGATCGGCGCCCATGGCTTCGAGCCGCTGCAGCTTCTCATCCGAAGACGAGGTGGCAATGACCGTAGCCCCTGCCGCCTTGGCGAACTGAAGGGCGAAGATCGAGACGCCGCCGGTGCCCTGCACCAGAACCGTGTCCCCGGCCTTGAGATTTCCATTGGGCACCAGGGCGCGCCAAGCGGTCAGGCCGGCGCAGGTCAGGGTCGCAGCCTCAGCGTGGCTATAGCCCTTGGGCGCGTGGGTGAAGGCCGCCGTTGGCATGGTCACGATCTGGCGCGCAAAGCCGTCGGCGCTGTCGCCGGGAACATGGCCCATATTGGACAGGTCCGCATCGCCATTGGGCCAGTTGGGGAAGAAGGTGCTGACGACATTATCGCCCACCGCAAACTCGCTGACGCCTTCGCCGACGGCTGTGACCACACCGGCGCCATCAGACATGGGAATGCGGCCCTCTGGGGTCGGGATCGCGCCGAGCACGACCATATAGTCGTGATAGTTCAGCGAACTGGCATGGATGCGGACAGTGATCTCACCCCGGCCAGGGGCGGCGGCCTCTGCCGTGCCGACCGTGAGATTGTCCAGCCCGCCGGGCTGCTTGAGACGAATGGCTTTCATGGTCGTTCCTCCGGGTCGGTCGCTACAGACCTGTTTATCTTATCGCCGTTATCTTGAACCAGCCGACAGACCTTGCCAACCGTGTCGCTGCGTAAGGCTAGCCCTTGAGCGCCAAGTCCAGAGCATCCTTGTCCAAAGCCCCTTCCCAGCGGGCGACCACGATGGTGGCGACCGCATTGCCGATAAAGTTGGTGATGGCCCGGCACTCGGACATGAACCGGTCAATGCCAAGGATCAGGGCCATGCCCGCCACCGGCACCGATGGCATCACCGACAGGGTTGCGGCCAAGGTAATGAAGCCTGCGCCCGTCACGCCCGCCGCGCCCTTAGAACTGATCATCGCCACGCCGAGCAGAAGGAGCTGATCGCCTAGGCTCAGATGCACGCCCGTCGCCTGCGCAATGAACAGGGCCGCCAAGGTCATATAGATGTTGGTGCCATCAAGATTGAACGAATAGCCGGTCGGGATGACCAGACCGACAATCGGCTTGGCACAGCCGGCCTTCTCCATCTTGTCCATCAGGCTGGGCAGGGCCGATTCCGACGAGCTGGTGCCCAAGACCAAGAACAGTTCGGTCTTCAGATAGGCGATCAGGCGAAAGATCGAAAAGCCATTGAACCTGGCGACCAGACCCAGAACAACCACCACAAACAGGGCCGAGGTCAGATAGAAACAGGCGACCAAGGTGGCCAGATGAACAAGGGATCCAATGCCATATTTGCCGATGGTAAAGGCAAAGGCCCCAAAGGCCCCAATCGGGGCAGCCTTCATCAAAATCGCGACGAGGCGGAAAAAGCCGTGGCTCAGCGACTCCAGCAGATCGACCACCGGCTTGCCCTTATCGCCGACCAGAAACAGCGCAATGCCGAAGGTGATCGAGAAGAACAGGACCTGCAGGATGTTGCCATCGACAAAGGCGCTGGCCACCGTGTCTGGAATGATGGCTGTCAGGAACCCGACAATGGTGGTCTCGTGGGCCTTAGCCGCAAAGTCCGCGACCTTGGTCGTGTCGAGGCTAGCCGGATCGATATTCATGCCCGCGCCGGGCTGAACCACGTTGGCGACAATCAAGCCGATGATCAGGGCCAGGGTCGAAAAGGTCAGGAAATAGGCAAAGGCCTTGGCCGTGGCCCGGCCAAAGGTCTTCAGATCGCTCATCCCGGCAATGCCCGTGACAATGGTCAGGAAAATGACCGGCCCGATGACCATCTTGACGAGCTTGATGAAGGCATCGCCCAGCGGCTTGAGCGACTCGCCCAAGGTCGGGTTGAAGTGCCCGATCAGGGCCCCGGCCGTAATCGCGATCAGAACCTGAAAATAGAGATGGCTGTACCAAGGGCTCTTGCTCGCCCCATCCGTTGTCGTCTCTGCCGTTGTCATTGTCCGCCCTATCTTAATCTTGCCTGCAAGATTGCTGGGTCGGCGGCGTTAGGCAAGCCTACATCACGAAGAACATGGCGGTCACGGCAATGGCCATGATCACGGTCGCGGCCCAGCCAAAGAGTCTCTGACCGGGTGTGGCGACAAAGGCTCCCATGCGACGACGGCTGGTGGCGACCACCATCATCGCTGCCATGATCGGAACCGAGATGACGCCATTGACCACAGCGCTCCAATAGAGGGCCTTGATCGGGTCAATGGGGCTAAATCCAAGGGCCACGCCCAAGATCATGGCTGCCGCGATCACACCGTAGAACCCACGCGCCTCATAGGCCTTACGCTCTAACCCCTCAGGCCAGCCGCGCGCCTCGGCAATGGCATAGGCGGCTGATCCGGCCAGCACCGGCACGGCCAAGAGGCCGGTCCCGATAATGCCCAGACTGAACAGCAAAAAGGCCCCTTCCCCGGCAATGGGGCGCAGGGCCATGGCCGCTTGGGCCGCCGTCTCGATCTTGTCGATACCCTGATCATGCAGGGCTACGGCTGCAGCCAAGATGATCGCCATACTGATCAGATTAGAAAAGGCCATCCCGACATAGGTATCCAGACCAATTCGGCGAAGCTGCGCCGGGGCCTCTTCGGGATGGGTGCGCAGATCATGATCGAGCGGCGCGGCATCGAGGTCCTCGACCTCCTGAGAACTTTGCCAAAAGAACATATAGGGGCTGATGGTCGTGCCAAAGACCGCCACCACCATGGTCAGGGTGTCCCGGTTCCACGTCAGGTGCGGCCAGACCGTGCGGATGGCAACCTCCAGCCATGGCACCTTCACCGTCATCACCACCGCCACATAGGAAAAGAGCGACAGGGTCAGCCATTTCAGCACCCTGACATAATGGTGATAGGGAATGAGGACCTGCATCACCAAGGACAGGACCCCGAACATCAGGGCAAAGCCATGTTCGCCAAATCCAAGCACGAGGGCCGAGGCCTGCCCCATGGCGGCAATGTCAGCGGCAATGTTCAAGGTGTTGGTGAAGAACAGCAAACCCACCAGCACATTCAGCACCACGGGCGGAAAGGTCTGTTTGATGTTGCTGGCCAAACCTTGCCCGGTGACCCGGCCGATCCGCGCACTGACCGACTGGATCGCCGCCATCAGGGGAAAGGTCGCAACGATGGTCCAGAGCATATTGAGGCCAAAGACCGCCCCGGCCTGCGAATGGGTCGAGATACCGCCTGGATCGACATCGGCCGCGCCCGTGATGAGGCCCGGACCGAGATTACTCAGAAAGGAGGCCTTGCGAGGCGTTGGAGGCACAAGGGGCTCAGGAATTTGCAAGAATGTGCCTTCCAATAGGGACCAGCCGAAAGCCTTGTGCCTTTGGCCAGCCCCTGTCTATGGAATTAGATATATTCAGGGCCGCGTCACGATGGGGAAGTCCCCGCCGCCCTTGTCGAACAGTTCGGTCAACTTAACGAAGGCGCGCATATCGCCGTCGATCTTGGCCTTGCCGGTCATCACCGCTGAAGCCAGCGACGTGCCCATCAGGATGCTTTGCAAAAACAGCGGACGGGCCACGGTCAAGGTCGCATCGACCGGTCCCGGTGCCACGCCCGGTTCAGCGATCAGGACGCCATTGCGCACGCGGATATAGACGCTTTCATTGCGGTCCGGGAAGACCATGGCCAGCTTCAGATTGACGCCTTCAGCCTTTGCCGCATCGAGCCGCACGGACAGAAGATCAAACAGCATGGCGGTCGGAAGATTGGCCACCATGTCGTTAGCCATGGGTATGGTCGCCGCCCGTTGGACGCCCTTGCGCAGTTCGGTCGCCCCCATCAGGTAGATGTTGCGGCCCAGTGAGCTTTCCTGCTGATAACCCAACTGATCATAGGCGCTGGCCAGCATCTCGCGGGCAGCGACATTGGCGGCATCGCCCATCACCACATTGTTCAGCAAGGTTGCGGCCCAGCTATAGTCACCCTTGTTGATGGACAGCTTGGCCAGAGCCATGACCTTATCGGCCCCGCCCATGGCTTCGACATAGCGCTTGCCCTCATCGGTAGGCGGCAGATCGGCAAGGTGAACCGGATTGCCATCGTACCAGCCCATATAGCGCTGATAGACGGCGCGGCTGTTGAACCGCATGGTCCCGTAATAACCCCTATTGTACCAGCTATCGTTCAGCGCCTTGGGCAGGACGACCTTGGCCGCGATCTCTTCACCGGTCAGGCCCTGGTTCATCAGCCGCACCGACTGATCGTGCAGGTACTTGTAGGCGTCGCGGTGATTTTCCAAGAAGCCATTGACCTCGGCCTTACCAAAGCGCGGCCAGCCGTGGCTGGCGAACATGATGTCGGCATTGGACCCATAGAGCCGCACCGACTCGGTCAGATATTCGGCCCAAGCCTTAGCGTCGCGCACCAAGGCCCCGCGCGGGGTTAGGACATTATGCATGGTCACATTGGCATTTTCGGCCATGCAGAGAATTTTCAGATCGGGCAGGAAGAGGTTCATCTCCGCTGGCGCTTCGGTTCCCGGCGTGATCTGGAACTGGACCCGCACCCCATCAAGCACCATCTCTTCGCCGGTCTTGGTGATCGAGACTGTGGGCGCGATCAGGGTGGTCGTGCCTTTAGAGACCGCCAGTCCAATGCCATTGCCCATCTGACCTTCAGGACCCGGCGCGAGAAAATAGCCGAACTGGTAGGTGGCGCGGCGGTTCATCGCGGTTCCAGCAATGATGTTTTCCGAGACGACCTGTTCCATAAAGCCGTGCGGGGCGATGACCTGAACCTTACCCTCATCGACATCCTTCTGATCGATCATGCCCTTGACGCCACCGAAATGGTCGCCGTGACTGTGGGTATAGATCACGGCCACGATGGGTCGGACGCCGAGCTTTTCATTGATCAGTTCGAGCGCCGCCTTGGCCACCTCGGCGCTGGTCAGAGGGTCGATGACGATCCAGCCGGTCTTGCCCTTGATGAAGGTGACGTTGGAAATATCAAAGCCGCGCACCTGCCAGATGGTGTCGGACACTTGGAACAGGCCCGACTTGGCCAGCACCTGATCGTGACGCCAAAGGCTGGGATTGACCGTATCGGGCGCTTCGCCCTTGACGAAATTGTAGGCGTTCAGATCCCAGACCACCGTGCCATCGGCGCGCTTGATGATCGGGTCGCTGCGCGTGCCAAGATAGCCGCGTGAGGCAAAGTCAAAATCCTGTCGATCGGCAAAGGGCAAGGTCTTGGCCAGCGCGCTCTGCGCCGCCTTTGTGGCCGCAGAGGCCGGATCGCCCGCATGGGCTGGAACGGAGGCGAGTGTGGCCATGGCCACCATGCTCATCAGGGTCTTTCGCAACATCATCTTGAGGTCCATTCGAGAGTTCGGCGGTCGCCGGTTTGTCATCCAATCAAGCGCGCCATCCTTAGTGCGCAGTGTTTCTTTGGCCTAAAGGGCCTTGTCCATGCCCGGGAGGATCAGGGGCGGGCGATCGCCGCCCATCTGTTCTTGGCTTTCAATGTCGACATCAAAGGTGACGAGGAAGCGTGAGACCATGAAATAGTAGCCGCAGGTCAGGACCAGCTCTTGCAGGGGCCGAAGGCCGATCAGGTCCATCATCTGATTGAACTGTTCATCGCTCGGCCGACCGAGCGCCAGCACTGTCTCGACCATGGCGCAGACCGCTTGCTCGAGCGGGGTTAGGACCGCCATGTCGCCAGCAATGACCGCGTCGATCCGCGCGTCCGCAATCTTGTAGGCCTGAGCGATGCGGCGATGCTGATAGACCTCATAGGCCGATCCGGTGATCACCCCGACCCGCAGGATCACGATTTCGCGCAACCACGGATCCAGCGCGGTGTGAGACAAGAGCTGATTGCCAAGCTTGGTCACGCCATCGACCAGATCGCCACTATGGGCCAGCATGGCAAAGAGGTTCAGCGGCGGCAGCTTGTCCATCGCTGCCTTGGCCCGGCCCTCAAGCTTTGAGCGATCAAAATAGGGTACGCGCGCCATCAGCATCCTCCTTGGGTACCCGTCTTGGATGGCGGGCTTAGAGAGCTACTGTTTCAGATTTTGACGCCGCTGGCCATGGGCCCTCAGGCGGAAAGACGCTCAGATTGAGGTGCGTTCAGCGGTGGAAAGGCGCTCGCGCGCAGACCGTCAAAGCGCTCGGCGGCTTGGCGAAACAGATCGACAGGATCCAGATCGAGCGCGCGGGCGATGATATAAAACTCGAGCAGCTCCACCCGCCGCTGGCGTTGCTCGATGGCGCAGATGTGGGACTGGACCTTGCCAATCCGGCGCGCCAAAGCCCGCTGGGTCAGGCCTGCGGCGAGCCTCGCCTCAATTAGCAGGTCGACCAGTTCGGCATAGTCATCGGTGAAGATCGCGTTCATGGCACTCACCCTGGAAAGGCAACGACAGCGGCGGCAGCGCGGGCGGTAATCTCGCCCCAATTTCCCGCACGGATCAGGTCCAGCGGCGCAATCCAAGTGCCGCCCACACAAAGCACATTGGGCTCGGCCAGATAGGCGCCGGCATTGTCCAAACTCACCCCGCCGGTCGGACAGAACATGGCCTCGCCCAGCGGCCCAGCCAGCGCCCGAAGCATGGGCACGCCGCCCACAATCGAGGCGGGGAACAGTTTCATCGTGGTCATGCCTGCGGCCAACACGGCCATCACTTCAGACGCCGTGGCCACGCCGGGCACAAACGGAATGGACGAGGTCTTGGCGGCGGCGAGCAGCTTAGGCGTTGATCCCGGCGATAGGGCAAAGCTCGCGCCCGCCTCGGCTACCGCGTGCAGATCCGCAGGCGACAGAACTGTACCGGCCCCCACCGCCATCTGCGGCACGTGACGGGCGATGGCCTCAATTCCAGGCAAACCGGCCTGGGTGCGCAAGGTCACCTCAATAGCGGTAAGGCCCCCTTCGAGCAGGGCATGGGCCAAGGGGATGGCCTGATCGGCCGTCTCAATCGTCACCACTGGCATGATCCGCGCCTTGCGAAACAGGGCCTGTATATCCACGGTCATAGGGGCGACATTCCTTGGACTTGGGCGGGAAATAGCAGATTGGCCGCGCCCAACAGGCCAGGCTGGGGGTGGCGGATCAGGGCGATGGGCAGGGTCGTCAGCAGGTGCTGCGACCGGCCCTTGGCCTCAAACCGTGAGCGAACCGCTGCTGTATTCAAGAACGGGGTCATGCGCGGCGCCATGCCGCCCGCAATGGCGACAGCCGAGGCCCCATGGATAAGCGCAACATCGCTCAGCACTGAGCCAAGGATCAGACAGAACCGTTCGACCGCCTCGACGGCCAAGGGGTCGCTGGCCAACAGGGCCGCTTCTAGGATCGCCGGAGCCCCGGGCGAGGTCTTGGCCGTCCCTCTAATTTCCGACAGGGCCTCATAGAGATGGCCCAGTCCCGGCCCCGACAGGATCCGCTCATTGGAGATGCGCGGGAACTTGCCGAGCAGGAGCCGCAGGATTTCGATCTCCAAGCCATCAATGGGGGCAAAGCTGACATGCCCGCCTTCACTGGCCAAGATCACCTCTGCCCCGTCCTTGGTCAGCATCCGGCCACCGACGCCAAGGCCAGTGCCGGGCCCAACAATCGATACGACACCCGTCAGCCGCTCCGGCCAAGCTGGACCGGGAAGCGATTCCACATCCTTTGCCGTTAGGGCGCCAATCGAATGACCAATGGCGGTAAAGTCATTGACCACCTCGAACCGGTCCAGACCAAAGGTCTGTTTCAAGCCCTCGATGCTGAAGGACCAGTCGCGATTGGTCAGCTTGACCTGATCGCCGGTGATCGGACAGGCCACACCAAACGCCGCTTGGGTTGGACGTAAATCAGGCTCGAGTCCCTCCAGATAGGCCTGAAGACAGAGGGCTAGGGTGGGAAAGTCTTCAGCAGCCAAGTCCTGCCGATGGTCGAGACTCAGGGTGCCGTCCGATGCTCTGTGAGCAAGGGCAAAACGGGCATTGGTTCCGCCAATATCCGCGACCAGTCCGATCTGTGAGGTCCTAACCGTCATCTCAACATCCTAAACCGGGCTAAAGAAGCCGCCGCCGCGATCTGCGGGCAAGGCAGCGGCTCTAAAGCCTGCAAACAGTTCACGCCCAAGTCCCTGACCTAAGCGGGCATCAGGCACAAAGGCTGGCCGGGCCGCCAGCACATCGGCGGCCACCTCGACCTGTAAAAGGCCCTGCTCTGCATCTAACAGGACCATGTCACCGTCAATGATCTTGCCAATCACGCCGCCATCCAGCGCTTCGGGCGTTAGGTGGATCGCGGCGGGCACCTTACCCGAGGCCCCGGACATGCGACCATCCGTGATCAGGCCCACCCTTTGGCCTCGGTCGAGCAAGGCCCCCAGAACCGGGGTCAGATTGTGCAGTTCGGGCATACCATTGGCGCGGGGCCCTTGCCCCACCACCACAGCGACGAAATCACCGGTTAATTCACCAGCCTCAAATGCTGCCTGAAGCGCCTCTTGGCTGGCAAAGACCTTGGCCGGAGCGCGAACCCGGTGATCCTGCGGCTTGAGGGCCGAGGTCTTGAGCACGGCGCGGCCAAGATTGCCGGACAGAAGGGCCATGCCGCCGTGGGGTGAGAAGGGATCAGAGGCTGGTCGCAGGACCGAGAGATCTAGGCTCTCGCGCGCTGCTGGCCGCCACCACAGCACCTCACCGTCGAGCCAAGGCTCCTGCGTCTGCCGACGCAGGCCAAAGCCGCTGACGGTCTGGACATCCTCATGCAGCAGGCCCGCCTCGATCAATTCTCGAAACAGGAACCCGCAGCCGCCCGCCGCTTGGAAATGGTTGATGTCGGCAACGCCGTTTGGATAGATCCGCGCCAGTAGCGGCGTGACATGGGAAAGCTCGGCAATGTCCTGCCAAGTCAGATGAATGCCCGCCGCCGCCGCCATGGCCACCAGATGCAGGGTATGGTTGGTCGAGCCCCCCGTCGCCAGCAGCGCCACCGTGGCATTGACCATCGACTTGACCGTCACCACCGCGTGGAAGGGCGTATAGTCCTCACCCAAGGCGCTGATCGCCACCGCCCTTAGGGTCGCAGCACGGGTTAAGGCAGTCCGCAGGGGCGTGTTCGGAGCGACAAAGGCCGCGCCCGGCAGATGCAGACCCATGGCCTCCATCAACATCTGGTTGGAATTGGCCGTGCCATAAAAGGTGCAGGTGCCCGGCGCGTGATAGGAAGCGGCCTCGGCCTCCAACAGCTCAGCCCGGCTGGCCTCGCCCAGGGCATAGCGCTGACGCACCTTGGCCTTGTCCGGATTGGGAAGACCTGACGCCATCGGCCCAGAGGGCACAAACAGACTGCCCAGATGTCCAAACCGGGCCGCAGCGATAAAGAGGCCCGGCACGATCTTATCGCAGATACCCAGATAGAGGGCGGCGTCAAACACATCGTGCGACAGGCCAATGGCGGCCGACATGGCCACGACGTCGCGGCTAATCAGAGACAGCTCCATGCCGCCCCGGCCTTGGGTCACCCCATCGCACATGGCCGGAACCCCGCCTGCCACCTGAGCTGTGGCCACAACCTCGCGGGCTGCTGCCTTGATCTGGTCGGGATAGGTCTCATAGGGCTGATGGGCCGAGAGCATGTCGTTATAGGCTGTGACAATGCCGATATTGGGGCGCTCGGCCAGCTTAAGGGTCAGCTTTTCCCAGCCCTCGTCGGCGGCGGCAAACCCGTGGGCCTGATTGCCACAGCTCAGTCGTCCGCGCGCCGTGCCTGAAGCCGCAGCCTCGTGCATCTGGGCC
>CAISGS010000189.1 GCA_903884915.1 uncultured Caulobacteraceae bacterium
ATGATGAGTGTCAGTTTCCTGTTCCAAATGGCCCATGTGGTGTTTCCAAGCATCTTTGTGCTGTTCGTTGGCCATCGGTTTGGTTGGGGACCGCGTGAGGCGGCGATCATGCTGGTGTCGACGGGGGCCTTGAGCGTGGTCGTTCAGTTGCTGCTGGTCGGGCGAGCGGTCAAGGCGCTCGGAGAGCGCCGGGCCATCATGGTTGGCATGGCGGCGCAGATCGTGACCTTCGTCATCTATGGCTTAGCCCCAACACCGACGGTCTTCTATATCGGTCTGGTCATTGGCGGCTTGGGCGGATTGATCGGGCCTTCCTTGCAAGGGTTGATGGCAGGCCGGGTTGAGTCTTCGGAGCAGGGGCGTTTGCAAGGTGCCAGTTCGGCCCTGATGGGCATATCCTCGATCATTGGCCCAGCGCTCTATCTGTCGATCTTTGCCTTCGCACTGCGGCATGAAACGGCGTTAGGATTGCCGGGCTTGCCCCTTCTGGTGGCCGCAGGGTTTGGCGTCGCCGCCCTAGCCGCAGCGGTGCGATATGCAAGGCATGAACCGGTCTAGCCATCCTTCGGTCTTGATTGTGTCCAAATCCGTTCCCATAACGGTGCCTATGATCAAGGTTCAGTGCCCCATGAAGCTTAACCACCTGAGCATCGCGCTCTTTGCCCTGCTTGCGGCCTGTTCTGACCCGCAAGCCCGTTCAACGGCCCAGACCGTGCCGCCTGCGCTTGAAACGGTGCTGCCAGATGTGCAGTTGGCCGAGCCAACGCGGCATGTGCCCGGGGATGTCGGCGCGATCAAGACGTCTTTCGCACCGGTCGTCAAAAAGGCCTCACCGGCTGTGGTCAACGTCTTTAGCCGCCGGTTAGTGCGCCAAAGGGTCGATCCGTTCTGGGACTTTTTCAATGATGGCGGCGTGCCGCGCGAGCGCGTCGAGCAGTCGCTCGGGTCCGGCGTGCTGGTTCGCTCCGACGGCATTGTCGTGACCAATAACCATGTCATTGATGGCATGCAGGAGATCATGGTCGTGCTGGCCGACCGGCGAGAGTTCCCGGCTAAGGTCTTGCTCGCCGATCCCAAGTCCGATCTTGCCGTTTTGCGGATGAATACCAATGGCGAGCGGCTGCCGGTACTGGCCATTGATGAGCGCGAACCGGTGCTCATTGGCGATCTGGTTCTGGCCATCGGCAATCCGTTCGGCGTCGGGCAGACCGTGACCAATGGCATTGTTTCGGCCCTAGCCCGCACCGATGTCGGCATTACCGACTATTCGTTCTTTATCCAGACTGATGCCGCCATCAATCCGGGCAATTCGGGCGGGGCCTTGGTCGATATGGACGGGGACCTGATCGGGCTCAATACAGCGATCTTTTCGCGTTCAGGCTCTAGCTCCGGCATTGGTTTTGCCATTCCGGCCACCATGGTCAAGCAGGTGGTCGAGAGCGCGCTCGGAGGGCGCAGTTCCGTCGTTCGGCCTTGGCTGGGGATCAAGACCCAAGCGGTCACCAGCGAGATCGCGCGCAGTCTTGGTCTTGATCGGCCGGAGGGCGTGCTCATTGCCGATATCTTCCCCGGCGGACCGGCAGAGCGGGCAGGGGTCAAGCAGGGCGATCTGATCTTGGCCATCGATGGTCAGGCCGTGAACGACGAGGCGGCGATCAACTATCGGATCGGCACGCGTAAGCCCGGCGAGACGGCGGTTCTTCAGGTGCGGCGCGAGGGAACC
>CAISGS010000190.1 GCA_903884915.1 uncultured Caulobacteraceae bacterium
CCCTAATGACTGGCCGCGCCTGATGGGCGCGGCTTTTTTTTGGCTAAAATTCTTTAGGCCAACCGTTCGGCCCAAGGGCATGCCGCCAAAATCCCAATCAATCGATCCAGATTGCGCTTCAAGCCGACAAAGCCTTGGCTAAGGGTCAGATCGGCCTCGTTCAGATAGAGACGGCGATTGATTTCGATCTGAAGGGTGTGGATGCCCTGCGACGGGCAGCCATAGTGCTCGGTCGTATAGCCCCCAGCATAGGGACTGTTGCGCGCCACCTGATAGCCCATGCGCGTCAGGCCTTCATCGACCAGCCGGGTTAGGCCAGAGCAGCACGAGGTGCCGTGGCGATCGCCCAGCACGAAATCACTGCCCGCTCGCCCCCATACCCCGCCAGAGGCCGCCGATGGCATAGAGTGCCAGTCGATCAGGACCGCCTGCCCGTGTCGCTGCTGTGTCCGGGTCAGCAATTCACTGAGGGCGGCATGATAGGGTTGGTGGACCTGCTGCAGTCGCGCTTGAGCCTCAGTGGGCGCAAGGCGGTCGCGATAGATCTCCTGGCCCTCTGCGACGACCTTGGCGATGACGCCAAGCCCTGCGGACACGCGCGCCGAGGTCCGGACCTGATCCATCGGCAGGTCGCCGTCAAACATATCCGGGTCCAGCTCGAGCGGAGATCGGTTCACGTCCAGATAGGCCCGGCCATAGGTCGCCGCGATCAGGCTCGCCCCTTGGGTCGGTCCCCCAGCAATCAGTTGGTCAACATAGCCGTCCTCTGACTGACGGATCGAAAGGCCATCCAGCCGCGTCGCCTCCATCAGCGATGCGGGATAATGTCGGCCCGAATGGGGGGAGGCAAAAACCAGCGCTGTTGACCGCGCCGCCTGCGTCAGAACGAAGGGCGCAGGATCAGGGTCAAGCTCAGAGAAGATTAAAGGGTTGGGCGAGGTCATTAACCCCATCATCACGACCTTGGCCTAAGGGGTCAATGCAGGCCGCCCAAGACCGTGGGATTTATCTCGGCTTTACACCTGCGGGCTTAAGCTTAGGCCAACAGACGATGGATAGGACATGACGCGAATTCTCTTGGCCGAAGATGACGAGTCCCTGCGCGGCTTTTTGGCCCGCGCGCTAGAACGCGCCGGATTTGAGGTCAAGGCCTGCGCCGATGGTGAAGAGGCCGTCGCCGAGCTGGATGATCGCTGGGACCTGTTATTGACCGATATTGTCATGCCCGGGATAGACGGGATCGAGGTCGCTCGCCTGGCTGCTGCGCGCCAGCCCGACATGCGCATCATGTTCATCACCGGCTTTGCCGCCGTCGCCCTGTCCTCGGCCAACCAGACCCCGCAGGGCTCTAAGGTGCTGGCCAAGCCCATCCATCTGCGCGAGATCGTCACCGAAGTTGAAAAGCTGATGGCCGCCTAAGGGCCGCCCGTTCGGGGCCTTTCACATTTCCCCACCAGAGCCGCTTGCCTTGAGCGCGCCGGGTCTGTATATCCCCGCTTCCCGCTCCTCACCGGAGCCCGGTCGGACGCGTAGCTCAGCGGGAGAGCACCTCGTTGACATCGAGGGGGTCACAGGTTCAATCCCTGTCGCGTCCACCATTTTTCTCTAATTTGACAATCGATTTGGGTTTCCCTTTTGGGACAGTGTCGTTTCCTCGTGCTTCGACGGGCTCAGCATGAGGAAAATCCGCGTCATTGCGAGGCGCTGGCCCATCATTCATCCTCATCCTGAGGCTGTCGAAGGACGAGGATGCCCCGCTCCCTCAACGCCGCGTTCCCCGCGAAGGCGGGGATCCAGATCAGGGCTAACCAGCCGTGGGCGCTCCGCAGGTCTGGGTCCCCGCCTGCGCGGGGAACACGGATGTGGGATGGCGGGGCGTCATTGCGAGGCGCAGCGCGCCGAGGCAACCCGAGGGAACATCATCATCTGCTCGGGTCAGACCCCTGGGTTGCTTCTCTACGCTCGCAATGACGCGCTGACCCATAATTCATCCTCATCCTGAGCCTGTCGAAGG
>CAISGS010000191.1 GCA_903884915.1 uncultured Caulobacteraceae bacterium
GAGAGGGTTGGGTGAGGGGGTCATCCACCACGTTCCCCGCGAAGACGGATATAGAACCACACAATGACCACAGACACCCCCAAGGCCGCGCCCACCATCCCATGGACCCATCTGGCCTTGGCGCTCGCGGTCGTGGCGGTGTGGGGCAGTAATTTTGCGGTGATCAAGGTGGCCTTGGCCCATCTGCCGCCTCTGCTGTTCGCCAGCTTGCGGTTTTTCTTCGTCGCCTTCCCAGCGGTGTTCTTTTTTAAGCGGCCCAATGTCGCCTGGTCGCGACTGGCGACCTACGGCATCCTGATCGGGCTGGGTCAGTTTGGCATTCTCTATATCGCCATGAACGGCCAGATCGCGCCGGGTCTGGCCTCGCTTCTGATGCAGACTCAGGTCTTCTTCACCATCGGTCTGTCCATGGCCCTCAGCGGCGAGCGGGTGAGGGCCTTTCAGGTCATAGCCCTGCTGATCGCAGCAGCGGGGATTGGGGTGATTATGGCCCACGCCGATGCCTCAACCGTCACGCCCCTCGGCCTCATCCTGACCTTTATTGCCTCGATGAGTTGGGCGGGCGGCAATATCACGGCGCGGCGTGATCCGGGCGCGGACATGTTGGCCTATGTCTGCTGGGCGAGCCTCTTTTCCATCCCGCCCTTGGTGATCCTGTCCCTGACCCTAGAGGGCTGGCCCGCCATGGTTCACGCGGTCAGGGTTGCAGACGCTGCAACTTGGGCGGCGGTGGCGTGGCAGTCGGTGGGCAATAGTCTGTTTGGTTACAGCGTCTGGGGTTGGCTCTTGGCGCGCCATCCAGCAGCCTCGATCACGCCCATGGCCCTGCTGGTCCCGGTCTTCGGCATGATCACGGCCAACCTGATGCTGGGCGAGGCCATGCCGGTCTGGAAACTGACCGCTGCGGGTCTGGTTATGCTGGGGCTGGGCGTCAATGTCGCTTGGCCGCAGATCAGTAAGGCCCTTGGGCGCTAGGCCCGCTTGCGCACAAAGACGGTACCGGCCGAATAGCCTGCGCCAAAGCTGCAGATCAGGCCCGTCTCACCCGCTGCAAAGCCTTGATTATGCAGGTGGAAGGCGATGATTGATCCGGCTGACGAGGTGTTGGCATAGGTGTCCAGAACGATGATGTTCTCTTCGGGGGTTGGGTCGCGGCCCAGAACCTTACGGCCAATCATGTCGTTCATATTGATATTGGCCTGATGCAGCCACATGCGCTTGAGCTCGGAGCGCTCAAGGCCCAGTTCACCGGCATGGTCGATAATCATCTCGGCAACCATTGGCACCACATCCTTAAAGACCTTGCGGCCCTGTTGGATGAACAGCTTGTCTGGCTTGCCGATGCCCTCGGGCGCGGCATTGTTCAAGAAACCGAAATTGTTGCGGATATTGTTGGAGAAGACCGTCTTAAGGCGCGTGCCCAGAATATCCCAGCCGCCCGGTCCGGCCTGATCAGCCGCCTCGACGATCACGGCGGTGGCCACGTCGCCAAAGATGAAGTGGCTATCGCGGTCCTTAAAGTTCAGGTGGCCTGAACAGACCTCTGGATTGACCATCAAGACGGCCTTGGCTGAGCCTGAGGCGATGAAGTCGGCAGCGGTCTTGATGCCAAAGGTCGCCGAGGAACAGGCGACATTCATGTCAAAGCCAAAGCCCTCAATGCCCAGAGCGTTCTGTATCTCGACGGCCATGGCCGGATAGGCGCGCTGCATGTTGGAACAGGCGCAGAGCACGGCCCCGATCTCGCTGACCGGCTTGCCCCAGGCCTCGATGGCCTGACGGGCTGCGGCGACGGCCATTTCAGCGAGGATCGATAGCTCGTCATTGGACCGCTCGGGCAGTTGCGGGCGCATGATGGCCGGATCGATGATCCCGTCCTTATTCATGACAAAGCGCGACTGGATCCCGGAAGCCTTTTGCACAAATTCGGGGGAGGAGGGCTGAAGCGCCTCGACCGTTCCAGCCTCAATCTCCTCAGCATGCTCGGCATTGAAATTGGCGACATAGGTGTTGAAGGTCTCCACCAACTCGATGTTCGAGATCGAATAGGGCGGGGTGAACAGGCCGGTGGCGGCGATAACGGCTTTTTGCACGGGATAGCGATCCTTTTCGAGGCGCTGCCACTGCTGCAACGGGATGAAGCAGGGCCAAAGCGCGCGTCGGCATTATGAGATTCTTTCCCCTAGATAGCATGGCGAAGGATGCCGTCACCAGTGGGTTGCGCTGGGTCACGCTTGACGCGGGCCACGGTGCAGGTGAGGGTCATTAAAACAGCGGGGCGGCGTGCGTGACTTTGAAATATATCATCACCCAGTTGGTGACCTTGGCTATTCTTGGCGGGATCATGGGGCTGGTCGCTTGGGTCAAGATCCCGCGTGCGACCCCGCCCTTGGACGAGGCTGAGGTAAAGCGCCGATTGGCCGAAGACTTTCCCCAGACCCCCTTGGATCAGATCTGGCTGGCGCTAGATGGAGCAGGGGCCGTTGCGAGGTCTGATGATCTAGCCCTGCTGCTGTTTCGCATGGGTGATAGCTATGTCTCGCGCAGCATGGCCTGGTCTCAAGCGCTCCAGGCGCAAGCGATCAAGGGCCGGTTTTGGTTTAGATTCAATGATTTTGCAGCCCCAAAGGCGTCGTTGGCCCTCGCGCCAGACTGGACCCGGGCCGCAATGGGAGAGACGATCTAATGGCTGCCCCCTCTGCACCGGCAATTGATCCGGTTACGCTCGCTGTCCCGTTTTTCATTCTGGCTATCGTGCTGGAGATCCTGTTGGCACGCTTGGGCAAGGTCAAGGCGGTCTATGAGGCCAAGGATACCGCGACCTCGCTGCTGATGGGGTTTGGCAGCGGGATCGCTGGGCTCCTGACCGGCGGTGTGGTCTTTGCGGCCTCGGTTTGGGTTTATAAATATCACCTGTTTGATATTCCCATGTCGGCGGCTTGGGCGTGGCTGGCCATCTTCCTGCTGGAGGACTTCACCTACTATTGGTTCCATCGCTTGAGCCATGAGCGGCGGTTTTGGTGGGCGGCTCACGTTAATCACCACACCTCACAGCACTATAATCTGGCCACGGCCTTGCGTCAGACCTGGACCGGCGCCACGGCGGGAACCTGGGCGCTTTGGTTACCCCTCTCGCTGCTGGGCTTTCCACCAGCCATGATCGCTATTCAGAAGGGGATCAGCCTCGTCTATCAGTTCTGGATCCATACGGAGGCGGTGCGGCGGTTGCCGGTCTGGGTCGAGGCGCTGTTCAATACGCCGTCCCATCACCGCGTCCACCATGCGCGCAATCCTCGCTATCTGGACAGCAACTATGCCGGCATCTTGATCATCTGGGATCGCATGTTTGGGACCTTTGTGCCGGAAATAGACGAGGAACCCTGCCGTTATGGCGTGGTCAAAAACCTTGGGGATTTCAATATTTTACGCGTAGCTTTTCACGAATGGGTTGGGATCTTTTCAGATCTCCTGACGGCCAAGTCCCTGCGTGAGGCCTCTGGCTATCTGTTCGGCGCGCCCGGCTGGAGCCCGGATGGGTCGCGGCAAACCTCCACCATGCTCAAGGCGCAGTGGGCAGATATGCAAACGGCGGAACCGGTGAAAACCGATCCCGCCGCAGCGTCCTAGACTTGAGGTCTAAGCTTTAGAACTGCTTGCGCAGGGTCACAAACATCTGACGTGGCGAGCCGACCATCAGGGTCTGGCCATCGCCCGTTGGATCGGAATTGCCAAAGCCTGCCGAACCGACCGTCGAGATATATTTCTTATCCAGAAGGTTGGTGACATTGCCCTGAACTTCCAGGCCGTTCAGCAAGCTGTTGTCCGACTTGAAGCGGTAACCGACGGTCAGATCAAAGACGGTGACCGAAGGCACCGAAGCGTCGCCCGTGTAGGTATAGAGGCGCTTGTCGGTATAGGAGCCGTTCAGGTTTCCGAACAGAGCGCCGTCGTCATAGGCCAGCGTGCCCTTGAGCATATTTTCTGGCGAGTCGACGATGGTCTTGCCGGAGATCTTGGCGGTGACGACACCAGCGCCATTACGGACGTCATTGTCGTAGGTCGACTTGTTGTAGGAATAGGAGCCCGAGAGCTTCCAATCGTCGGTCAGACGATAGGTGCCCGCAAATTCCAGACCGTCCGAGGTAACGCCGCCGACATTGGTCAGAACGGTTGGGTTACCAACGATGGCCGCACCGGTAGATGTACCCAAGATGCGGTTGTCGAACTTGACGTGATAGAGGGCCAAGACGCCTTGGAAATTTTCGTTCCGATAGCGATAGCCGCCTTCGATGGTCTTGGAGGTTTCTGGGTTCAGCTTGGACTTGATCGCTTCAAAACCAGCTTGGCTGGTCGAGAAAGGGCCTTCGGTGCCCGAGGAGGCAAAGGCGCGTGCATTTTCGGCGTATGAACCGAACACTTCGCCCATGGCACCGAGGTCATAGTTGAAACCAACCTGTGGCAGGAAGCTCTCGTCGACCTTGATCGAACCGACCGCATTGGTTCCGCTCAAACGAACGGCATTGTTTTCAACATTGACGGTCTTGAAGCCGAAATTGACCTTCAGAACGTCGTTGATCCGCCAGATGTCCTGCAGATGCAGGTTCTGGGTCTTGGTGTTGAAGCGATATTCCCACTGGGTATAGAAGGGACCGGTTTGGAACTTCAGGCTGTCACGTGGCTTGTCGACGCTGTTGCCGTAATAGCGGCGTGCATGGTGGAAGTCGTTATCTTCCGTCCAGATGCCGCCTTCGATGGTGTGATCGCCGAGCACATAGGTGACATTGGCGATGAGACCCGAGCGGTCGATATTGTACTCTGACGTACGCTCGGAAACTGAAGCGCCGCCTGGGCTTGCGACGTAAGGCGTATACCAGGTGCCCATGCCCTTGTTGGTGTGGCGGTAAGCGGTTGCCGTCGCCGACAGGTTCTTGGTGATGTCCCAATCGGCCGTGAAGCCGCCGAGAGTGTCCTTACGCAGGCCCGAAGCGTCGAAATAGACATCATCAACGGTCGTGAACGGTGCGGGCAGAGCCTTGCCGGTCTGGTAGGCGGTCGCGATCTGCTTGGCCAAGGTCCAGTTGTTCTTGATGTTGTCGATATTGTAGCCGAGACGCTTGATCATGTTCAGCGACACGTCTTGATAGTCGTTTTCCGCACGATCAGACATGTTGAAGAAGGTGGTGGTGGTCACCGGACCGACGGGCTGAACGAACTTGGCATTGACTTGGTATTGCTTCTGCTCGCCGCCATAGCCCTTCCACTTTTCAGCGGTCTGGTTGGCATAGCTGATATAGCCGCGGCCGCCGGTGGGCAGGTCGCCCGTCTCAACGCGCACAAAGCCGTGGAACGTGCTGTCGCTGCCGGTCGTCAGAGCGGTCAGGACGCCGAACTTGTGCGAAGGATCGATGGTGGTGAACTTCAGCGTACCGCCGAGGTTGGAGCTCGAAGCAGTCTGCAGGCTACCAGCACCTTGAGCCAGCTCAGCGCTACCGAGGTTCTCAGAGATCACGGCGCGGCTGATATGCAGGCCATTGTGGTTGCCGTAGGACATGTCGCCCAGTGGCACGCCATCAAGGGTGAAGCCCAGTTGGTTTTGCTTGAAACCGCGAACCGAGATGCGGACGGCCCACTCATAGGTGCCGTAAGCGTCGGCGGACTGGAAGTTCACGCTAGGCAGCTGCGACAGGATCTTCAGCGGGCTGGTGCCCGGGGTCGCGGCCAGAATGTCGACGGCCTGGACGGTCTGGACCTGGCGGGTTTCGCCGCGGCCATAGACAACGATCTCTTCGATGGCGGCATCGTTGGTGGCGGTTGCAGCGGCTTCGGCCTCGGCGGCGAAGGCAGGTGCTGCACAGCACAGAGCGAGCGCGGAAGCGCTCAAGAGAAGACGTAATTGCATTTGATATCCCCGTTTGCCCGACCGCATTGTTCGCGGTTGGATCAGGGACGGCATTAACGATGTTCTATGACGGTACTAGTGCACTGATGTGACACTTTTACTAAAACTGGCCGACTTAGATTTTCCCCCTTAGGTAGCTAGCCAAAATTTCAGGATCCGTCTCGGATAAGGGGCAGGGACAGCCCGAGGGTGGAACGGTTTTGCAGTTGCTCGCGGCAGAAGCGGAACAGCTCGGCAGGACGACCACCGGTTTCCACATCATAACGCCCAAGCCCTTCGACCAGTCCGGTCCGGTCCAACACGCGTCGGAAGTTCTGCTTGTGTAACTTGACGCCCGCGACGGCCTCAACAGTCCTTTGCAGTTCGGACAGGGTGAAGGTGGGGGCGGTCAGTTCAAACACGACGGGGCGATATTTCAGCTTGCCACGCAAACGGCCAAGACCTGTGGCGAGGATGCGGCGGTGATCGGAGATCATCGGCTCACCAAAGGCGGGCGATAGGGCCTGAGGCTCGGGCGCGGGCAGGCCCCAGGCGCGGTCACGGTCGCGCGCGGCTTCTGGGGCAAGTCCTGCCTCATAGAGCAGCTCATACCGCTCCAGAACCCGTTCTTCATTCCATAGGGCACCGTCGAGGGCAAACAGGGTACGGGCGCGATCAAGGCGGCTCTCGCCCTCGTCGCCGCGGCCAGCCACAGCCCAATTGCGCAAGGCCGGAGCGATAGCCTCATCGATGAGCAAAGGACGGCCTTGGCGCCAATCTTCCCACGGAAAGAAGCGTGACCAAGACGACCAGGCTGTGTCGGGGGCGGAGGTTTCGACTGGCACAGGCGTCAAGGCCAGATAGCCAACCGAGATCACCCGCGCCGCGCCCGCGCCGACATCTGCTAGCGGAGCATCGCGTCCCTTGTCGCCGAAGGTATAGAGCTGCTCGACATAGCCGAGGTCAAACCGCGTCTGCTCGGTCACAAAGGCGCGAAGAGCCAACTCAAAAGTGCGATGGCCATCGGGGTCGAAGGGGCCGAAGGGCAGGCCCGCTAAGGTCGATGCCTCTCCGGTCAAGGGATCATGAGGGCGAACGGTCAAGACAACAGCCTCGCCGTCGCGGATGGCGACGACAACGGCAGACAGGCCAATGACGATCAAGGTGCTCATTGAACCTACCTAACCTCGCCCGCCCCGATTGGCTAGGGCAGGCTATTCTGTATCAAAGGCCGCATCAAAGGCCGCCGGGGCTGTGGCAAATCCGGCTGCGAGCGATAGGACATGGAACCGGGCCAGAAACCGCTCCTGAGCTAGGCCCGTGGGCATGGGCTCTATGGTGAGGTGATAGCCGGTGGGCGGTGCGCCAAACAGAGATTCCCCTTCGGTTTGAGTAAATCCCGCCAGTTGGACCGCTTCGAAATGGGCGCAGGCGCGGTCCGATGCCTTGATCAGCACCTTGATCTCCTCCGGAATATGGACGGGCAGACCGAAACGGATGTGGATCGCGGCCTCGAGGCGGTGCTCGAAGGTGCGGTAATTCAGCCCAAGTGCGGCCTTAAAGGGGGAGATCATATCGCCAATCACATATTCGGCCGCATCGTGCAGCAGGGCGGCGAGGCGCCATCTTGGATCGAGATCGGGCTGCAGATGTGCAGCGATATCTTCGACGACTAATGAATGCTGAGCGACAGAAAAGCCATGTTCGCCAGAGGTTTGGCCATTCCAGCGTGCCACGCGGGCAAGGCCGTGGGCAATGTCCTCGATCTCGATATCCATAGGCGAGGGATCAAGCAGATCTAACCGCCGCCCAGACAACATTCGTTGCCACGCCCTAGGACTATCGTCCCGCGTGCGGGTTTGTCGCACTGCTTTCGCCACGAAAAGGGTTCCTAACTGTGGGGTCGCTAGTCTGTGGCGAGTGTTCGACGACAGATCAATACCTAACGCGAACGGGAGATAGAGATGAACTGGGCCAGAATTATGGTGCCGCTGAGCGGCAACCCCGGCGATGAGGCGGTTCTAAGGTCAGCAGCCGTCATCGCAAAGCTATTTCAAGCTGAACTGGCAGGCGTCTATACGCCTTCGGACATTGCCGACCTCATGCCTTGGATGGGCGAGGGGTTCATGGGCGGGGTGCAGGTGAGCGCGGTCGAGAGCCTGCAAGAAGCCATTCAGGAGGGCGAGCGTAAGGCCCGCGCCGCCGTTGAGGCGACCGACTATGATCATAAGGCCGTTGTTACCATTGCCTCGCCAGTGTGGCTCGGGCTGTCGAGTGAAAGTCGACTGTCTGATCTGGTTGTCTTTGATGACCATGCCGCACGCGGGCGAGGGGCCTTGGCCGAGAGTTTCCAGCAGGTGGTCGTCGATGAGCAACGCCCTGTTCTGATTGCCCGTGCGGGTCTGACCGGGACCGGTGTTGCTGTGATTGCTTGGGACGGTGGCAAGGAATCGACCCGCGCGGTGCGCACCGCCCTGCCATTGCTGGAAAAGGCGTCCAAGGTGGTGATCCTTGCGGCACCGACTGAGTCTCCACGGCCCTATGATCCTGCTCGATTGCAGGCCTTTCTCACGGCGCGGGGTGTGAAGTCTGAGATCATGGCCCTTAAGGCCAATGGTGAGGTTGCCCCGCTGTTGCTGTCGACGGCGAAATCTATTGGCGCTGAATTGATGATTGCCGGTGCGTTTGGCCATCCTCGCCTGCAAGAATTTGTTTTTGGCGGCGCGACAAGAAGCTTTCTGCACGCGGACGGTCCGTCACTGTTCCTCTCGCACTAGAGGGGCGAGGAGCCCTGATTATCATGACTATGAGCCGCATTACCCTTCGACTGGCCCGCAACCCCTCGACACCCTTTGTCGAGGGGGATCCTGAGCGCGGCTATGTCTTGCTGGCCCCCCTGACGGCCGACGGCAAGATCGATGCCGATGTCTATGCGGCGGCGAAAGCGGCCTGCACGGTTCGCCGCTTTGGGCCCGGTATGGATGCGGTTGAAGGTCGGCTTAGGCGCCACGCCTCGGTCTGGTATTTTGACTATGACCCGGAACGGTCATCCGATGATGAGCCGGGGTTCAAGCTGGGTGACCACAGGTTCCTGCCCGGCGACTACATCACCATCACCGATGATGCGGGTACGCCCTTGACCTATCAGGTCAGTGAGATGGTTCAGATCGGTAGGGTTTGATCTGCTGCGCGCTGGCAGTTGGTTGAAAGGGACGCAGCGGCAACTAAAAAGCCACCCTGATGCCGGGGCACTCAGGGTGGCTCTTATGGATCATTTGAGCTGATCCGTGGGTATCTACTGCCCCGGACGGGTGCCACCTTCGCGGCGTGCCAAGAAGGCGAGGCGTTCGAACAGATGGACATCTTGCTCGTTCTTTAGCAGGGCACCGTGCAGCGGCGGGATCAGCTTGGTAGGATCCTTTTCGCGCAGGACGCTCTCGTCGATATCTTCGACCAGCAGCAGCTTGAGCCAATCGAGCAGTTCAGACGTGGAGGGCTTCTTCTTCAGGCCGGGGACCTTACGCATGTCGTAGAAGATGCGCAGGGCTTCAGCGACCAGCTTTTGCTTGATGCCGGGGAAGTGGACGTCGACGATGGACTTCATCGTGTCGTCGTCTGGGAAGCGGATATAGTGGAAGAAGCAGCGGCGCAGGAACGCGTCGGGCAGCTCTTTCTCGTTGTTCGAGGTGATGATCACGACGGGGCGAACCGCAGCCTTAACGGTCTGATTGGTCTCGTAGACATAGAACTCCATCCGATCCAGCTCTTGCAGCAGGTCGTTGGGGAACTCGATATCGGCCTTGTCGATTTCGTCGATCAGCAGGACGGGGCGGACGGGCGCGTCGAAGGCTTCCCACAGCTTGCCCTTCTTGATGTAGTTGCCGATATCCTTGACCTTCTCGTCGCCAAGCTGGCTGTCACGCAGGCGGGTCACGGCGTCATATTCATAGAGGCCCTGTTGGGCCTTGGTCGTCGACTTGACGTGCCAGGTCAGCAGCGGGGCACCCAAGGCCTTGGCGACCTCATAGGCCAATACGGTCTTGCCGGTGCCGGGCTCACCCTTGATCAGCAGCGGACGCTCCAAGGCGATCGCGGCATTAACGGCGACTTTTAGGTCTTCGGTGGCGACATAGTCGCTGGTGCCCTGAAAACGCTGGCTCATCTGTGGTCGTCTCCTAAGGGGTCGCTTCCCAACGGTGGGGCGATCCTCAAACCCGTTTTTAAACTCCCCCCAACCTAAAGGCCGTTTGAAGGGTTTCAAGCACGATTACGGCTTTGAGGCCGTGCGAGCCACTTAAAACGTTCGTTTGAACCGAGGTGACCTAAGGGCAGGCGGTTATGCGGGGGAAACGAAGGTCTTCGCGAGGGCGTCTGAGATCTGTTCCATCACCGGCTGCCAGTCCCGGAAGGCCTCGGGCGTGAAGACGCGGACCTGCGGATACCAGGGCAGGGAATCGGTGCCGAGGCGGGTCCAGGCCCCCGGAATAGATATGATCCAGACCGGCCCACCGCAGGCTGCGGCGATATTGGTGGTTGCATTGGAAAAGCCCAGCGTCAGGTCGAGGGCGCAGGCGAGGGCGCCCACATCGGCAAGATCGTCTTTCAGATTGATCCCCGGTGGCTGCCAGATTTCGATGCCATAGTCCGCCTTAGCCTGGGCGATCTCGGCTTCCGTTTCGCCATACTGCATATTGACGAAGGTGATACCGGGGGTCTCCAAGACCGAGCGCCATTGCTCAAACGGCGAGAAGGACCGCAGGCGCGATCCATCCATGCGCAAGCTCTTCCACAAGATGCCGACCTTGGGACCGGGAGGGGCGGACTTCAACTGCTCGGTCCAGTAGGCGACCCGCTCGGGATCCGCGGTCAGGAAGTTCCTTTTCTTCGGGAAAGCGTCAACCGACCGGCGATATTTCCGCAACAGCGAGGCCAGGGGTGCCCAGGCATCAATGACCGACGGGTCTTCGACAAATTTTGCTGCGCGCACAATGCGGTGCTCATAGCGGAAGGTGACGTGGGCACCGACTTCAATGGTGGGGAAGGACTGTTGAAACAGGTCAACCAGTCGCTCTTCAACCGCGAGGGTCAATTTCCCCGTTGGGCCAATCTCTTCGATCAGGTCCGGCAGGAGGTTGCCAAACAGAACCTCGTCACCGAGTCCCTGTTCACCGATCACCAAGATGGATTTGCCCCGCACATCCATCTGAGGGGTCCATTTGGGCCGGTCGATATAGAAAAACAGGACGTCAGCGAAATTTGGGTCAAGGCGAACCTCATACTCGTCCCAGCCTTCACCGATCTGGCCAAGGCACATCAACATGGTTGAGCGCGACATGCGCATCATGGCGATCTCATCAAGGCCGACCCTGCCGGTCATGGCCGCGTCGCAGGCTTCTAGGGCCGCATCCAAGTCCCCTAGAATTTGATGGGCGTTGCCGAGATTGTACCGCGCCTTAGCGAAGGTTGGATCGTTGCGCAGCGCCTCTTCGTAGAACAGCTTTGAGGATGCCACCTCACCCTGTTCGCTGAGCACTGTGCCCAGTGTGTTCCACAGCAAGGGGTCTTCGCGATGGACGTTCAGCGCGGATTTCAGCACATCGACGGCCTCATCATAGCGTTGCCCGTCGCGCAGGATGCAGGCCAGATTGTTGGCGATCTCGTTTGAGGTTGGGTCCTTGACCAGACACAGGCGAAAGAGCTGCTCGGCAATTTCCTTCATATTCATTCGGTAGGCCAACCGCCCGAGGTCAGAGGCTACCATTTCAGGATCGTCGAGCAGCTGAAAGGCCGACTCATAGCATTTGAGGGCGTTGATCAGATCGCCCGTCTTCTCTTTTGCGATGGCCAGCAGGTACCAGCTCAGCCCGTTACGTTCGTCTATATCGAGGGCGGCGAGCGCTAACTCGGTCGACTTGGCATAATTGTCCTTTTTGAGGAAATCCAAACTGCGGTTAATCAAAGGGATCAGCGATTGGTGGCGCAGCGTGTCGGCATGGGACTTGATTCGGTTTAAGGAGCGCTTCGAGGCCGAATCGCCTGCCGTTTGCGACGCTGCAATGCGAGGTGCCGGCTGAGCCCCAGTGGCGATCTGTTCGCCTAGTTTTGTGGGGTCAAGTTGAAGCCCAAAGGCGGTGGAGGACTGTAATTGGTTTCGCTTAGCCATAGCTGGCCCATCGGTTTTTAAAGCCATATTTGGCGGGTCACACTTAAGATGACGCTGAAACATTAACGGCGCGCTAACCATGTTGGGCTATCAACGCAGCGTCAGCCAGCCTTACTGCCTTACAACATTAAATTCGCAATCAACGGGTTACGGTATAGGGTTGACGAGTATGGGGGGCATTTGGTCTCCTAGGCTGACGGCTGTCTAACCCACGGTCTGAATATCGGAGCCTACCCCTATGCCCCTAAAGCTGTCACTCAAGCCAGGCGAGAAATTCGTTCTGAATGGGGCCGTCGTGCAGAACGGCGATCGGCGCGGGACGCTGATTTTGCAGAACAAGGCGTCCGTCCTGCGCGAAAAAGACATCATGCAGGAGGCAGAGGTTACGACACCGTCGCGGCGTATATATTTCCCCGTGATGATGATGTACCTAGATGAAACATCGGCTCATCAATATTATGACGAATTCGTTCTGCGATTGAGTGAGTTTATGGCCGTGATTGAGAACCCGAGTGTGCTGACGGACTGCGTTGGCATATCGAAGCACGTTCTGGCGCGGGAGTTCTACAAGGGTCTTATGCTGGCCCGGAAGTTGATGGAATACGAAGACGAGAGGTTGGCGAATGTCGCTGCAGGCCTACCAAAAAGCATCAGCGCGGGCTGAAAACCCCCGTGAGATGGAGTACCGCCTGTTCGGGCAGGTGACCCGCGCCTTGATGGCCGCGGCGGAAGTTGACGTGTCTGATACCGCAACTCGTATTGATGCCTTGGACTGGAACCGTCGGCTCTGGTCGGTCTTGGCAACGGACTGCGCTGATTCTGCCAATAGTTTGCCGGTAGAACTGCGGGCCCAGATCATTTCCTTGAGCATCTGGGTCAATAAGCACAGCAGCGCCGTGATGCGCCGCGAGGAAGATTTTGCCCCCTTGATCGACGTCAATCGGATCATGATGCAGGGCTTGGCGGGTCAGGTCGACAGCCCGGCATAATCTGCCATTATTTTATGTGCATACGCCGTTGAAGCGGTAATGGCTGGATGTCGCCTGTGCCGCCTTTATATTTATCACATTGTTTTTATAGGATTTTAGAGCCTTATCCCGGCCTGCTAACTTAGTAATTATTGTTATTGATTTATTAGATAGTTCGAGTTACGGATAGGGGCGGCATAAATTGCCGGGGGGTAAAAATTACCCTGATCATACAGAAGGATCGTTGATATGGCGCTCTATAGCGTTAATACCAATCGTGATGCCATGATTGCGCTTCAGAATTTGAACGTAACGGGCTCGGAACTCGGTATTGCTCAGCAGCGGATTGCGACCGGTCGAAAGGTCGATAGCGCAAAGGATAACGGCTCAACTTGGGCTATTGCCCAGTCGATGCGGGGGACCTCTACCTCTCTCAATGCGGTTAAGGATTCTCTTCAGCGCGGGCAATCCACACTTGATGTTGCGCTCGCTGCCGGTAGCTCGGTGTCTGATCTTCTTCTTCAGATGAAGGAAAAGGCGCTTGCGGCGTCGGATACCACCCTTGATACGGCGGGCCGTTCAGCTTTGAATGAAGACTTCAAGGCTCTGCGCGATCAGTTGGGCAAGACGGTTGCCAATGCCGACTTCAACGGCACCAACATGATCAAGACCGGTGGCAGCAGTCTGGCCGCACTCGCTAACGCGGCGGGCACAAGCAAGATCACGGTTGCCGCACAATCTCTCGGTTTGGGCAGTGCCAATCTGACTGGCATCTTAAGTACATCAAGCATTGGCTCGACCACGGCGTCTACAGCCCAAGCCATGATTGCGACCGTCAATACGGCCATCGGTAAGGTCAGTACGGCACTGGCAAAGATGGGTACCGGTTCCAAGGCGCTAGATCTGCACCTATCCTTTATCATGAAGCTGCAAGACACCCTGGACAACGGCGTGGGCAACCTCGTCGATGCCGATCTGGCCAAGGAAAGTGCGAAGCTGCAGTCTCTACAGACAAAACAGCAGTTGGGCGTGCAGGCTCTGTCGATTGCCAATCAATCGACCTCGGCGCTGCTTGGATTGTTTCGATAGGTTAAAATATCCTTGATATTTTGAGGGGCGAGCGTTTATACTTATAACCGTTCGCCCCCATTATAGAGAGGATGCGGCCCGCAAAGCTGTTACGCTTCGAAATGACAGGAAAGATTGATTCAAATCTGGGTTTAGGTGGTTTTGCTCAAGATTTAGCGGTGCCAAAAGCTGCAAGTCCTGTGCCGAATCTCGCGGAGGCTCCGTCTCAGGTTTCGGGTATTCGGCCCTTGATTCCGGTTGATTATCGTTTGGTGATCGAGAAGAGCGCCAAGACCGGCAGTTATGTCTATAAGACCTTGAATTCATTTACCGGAGAAGTGGTCAGTCAGAGGCCGGCGGAGGATGTGTTCAAAATGGCTACCTCTAGTCAGTATTCCCCTGGCCTCATTGTGAATGCCAAGGCTTAAGGTTGCTGTTTGTACGTTGTTTATATGGCGGTTTTAGCGGGATTTGAGGGGCGTTCGGCTCTCTAGCCAGGCTCAGAATCGGGTTAGATTGAAATCTGGACGTCATGTGGTATTTCTAACTATACTAAACAGGTACTGAGTCGGTTTTCGGTCCTTGTTCGTCAAAAAGTCGAACAGATGAGGGCCGGTGGGCTTCAAGGGGTAATATTTCGTGTCGATTGGCGTTAACAATAATCAAGCCGCCTTGATCGCGCTCCAGAACCTTAATCGGACTCAGGATGAGCTGACGGGTGCGCAAAAGCGTATCAGCACAGGCCTGGCCGTTAACGACGCCAAGGACAACGCATCAGTCTGGTCGATGGCTCAAAAGCAGCGTGGCGATATCGGTGCTTTAAGCGCCGTGAAGATGAGCTTGGACCGTGCCAGTTCGATCGGCAATGTGTCCATGATTGCAGGAACGTCGATCTCTGATCTGTTGGTGCAGATGAAAGAGAAGGTCACGGCGGCGATGGACACGTCCATCGATACCGTCTCGCGTACCGCATTGAACAATGATTTCAGAGCATTGTTGAAGCAGATTAAATCAACGGCTGATAATGCCACCTTTGATGGCGCGAACATTTTGGATGGAAACGCAACCGGAATTGCCTTTTTGTCCAATGCGGGTGCGACTTCTACCATCACGCTCGCCGCTCAAAACATGACGGTTGGTGGAGCGAACATAACGTTCAGTTCAGGCTCTACGATCCTGACTGCAACGCTTGCGTCCGCCGTGATGACCAAGCTGGCGACCTCGCTGATCAATGTAAACAGTTCCATGGGCAGCATGGGCGCTCAGGTCCGTCAGATCGAAGCTCACAATGTGTTCGTCTCGAAGCTCTCGGACGCCTTGGAAACGGGGATAAGTCGCCTGGTAGACGCGGATATGGCCAAGGAAAGCGCGCGTCTACAAGCTTTGAACGTCAAGCAGCAGCTTGGGGCTCAGTCCCTGTCGATCGCGAACCAAGCACCCCAGATCGTCTTGAAGCTCTTCCAGTAATTGGACGGACTGGGCCTTTGACCCTAAGGTGAGTGTTCCTCAGCCTCAAGGTCATTAAAGTCATCGCCATGGTCGAGCTCAAACCTGCATCCGAAACAGATCGCCAACGCCTTTTCGATTGGCGCATTGATCCAGGTGTCGATCGCTGGATGAGTGACGCCGCTGCGCCCGATTGGGATCTCCATAACTATTGGTTTAA
>CAISGS010000192.1 GCA_903884915.1 uncultured Caulobacteraceae bacterium
AAAGGCCCCATAGCCGACCATTCAGCCGCCGCCCGCGCCGTCAATTGGTTAGCCGTGCGCTCATCGTAGCCGTGGGTCTTTTGGAGGCTTTGCGATACCTGGTCCATGACCTGGTAGGTGGAGCCCCAGGTGTCGCGGCTATCGCTGCCTTGGGAGCGGGTCTTGCTGTCGCTATTAAGCCAGCTTTGGATCTTCTCGGCCGACTCTGAGGCCACCCTGGATTGACCCTCAGAAACGCTGTGAGACAGGGACTGGCTCATAGAGCGGCTATTGTTGGCCGCTTCGACATAGGCCTTGCTGACCCCGTCCGAATAGTTGGCCGAGAAGGCCGTATTGGACATGGACGAGGTCAGGGTGGTGGCACCGTTCGCGCCTATCTGAGTGCGGTTTAGATTGCCATCGACATAGCTAAAGTTGCCTTGGTCAAATTCTCCTGAGGTTGACCAACGGTTGGCGCTCTTGTTGTTCCAAGACTGGTTCTCAAAGGCCGTATTGCCAAAGGAATAGTTGCCGGTTGTGGCTGACGCGCCGGCTGCTTCCGCCCCGCTTCTAAATTGCGCCAAGAGCGCCTCACCTTGGCTTCCCACTGCCATAGCCCCCTTGGTCAGCATACCCGCCAGAACCGGGATCATCAGGGTCATGACGCCGGCCACACCGGCAATGTCGGCATTGACCGAGCCGATGGATTCTAGATTGGCAATCTTCAGACCCGTCACCGTGTCTGGAATATAGGCCGCAGCGGCAGTCTTGGCCGCAGCCGTGCCCATGGCGATCTTGTGGACGATCACATACATCGGGCCCCAAAGCTGCAGATACAAAAACCCTGTCAAATAGCCTTGGATCATCTTGGGCCCGATCTTGGGAAGCAGCATGGCCGGGAAAAGAACCGGGAACATGCCGATGAACAGAAGATCGACCACGATCTTGAGGATGACGATGGCCATTTCGGCAACACCGCCTAGGAGCTGCTGGGTCTTGCGGGTCTGAACCTCAGCTTGGGTCTGGGCCATGATCGAGACGGCGTCGCCGCCTGCCTCAGCCGAAAAGCCCGTGACCCCGCTTCTTATGGCATTGGCCATTAGCACCTGCTGGAAAGCCGAGGTCGCATTGCGCGAAGCGCCTAACATGATGGGATGCAGCGTTCCCATCTCGCTTAAGAAGGCCGAGTTAAGGCTGGCTTCATCGAGCTCAGGGCGCACCTTGCGCTCAAAGAGCTTGATCGAGCTGGTCAAGGTGGTCGACCAGGCCGCATCTAGCCTTTGAGCTGCCACCGTGCACGAAACGATCTCGCGAGATCCTGCATTTTGATATTCGATTGAGCGGCCCGGATTGGTGCCTTTGGTGACGGTGATATAGGTCCAAAGGTCGTTTTGACGGGCAAGCTCACCTGCCGAATAGTAGCCTTCGAGGATATCGTAATAGACGCAGCCCCGCACAAAGGCGTGCATGTTTTGATCAAAGACCGGGTCTGAGATCTTGGCTGATCTTAGCCGCTCAAAGACCTTGGCCCCAAAGATCATGCCGGTTTTGGAATAGGCCACATCCTGCGGATCCCCAAAGGCGGTTTCGGTCAGTTCAATGACCCTATGACCGACCAGACTGGTCAAGCTGGCCGTCATGCCAACCCCTAGGGGCACGTTGGCGACATCCGCTCCGGTAAGGCCTGGATCATAAAGATCGGTGACATGGATCTGGACCTTTGGCACCCAAAGAACGCCGTAGGAGATATAGGCCACCAAGAACCAGCGCAGGATCTTGCCGACGTTGAAATCAAAGACTGCTTGGAAAAGCCCCATGATCAGACCAAGCACGAGGGCCAGCCTGATCAGTGACGATAGCCCATCGGCTCCGGCCATCAGGGCAACAGCCTGAAAGATGTCGCGGTAATAGGATCCGCCGCCGTAGGTAATGACCTCAACCACGTTCACGGGGCTGCTCCTAGTTAGGGGTCTGAGAGGCGGCAAAGGCGATGGTATCGCCTAGGCGGGTTCCCATGCGAGCTGCC
>CAISGS010000193.1 GCA_903884915.1 uncultured Caulobacteraceae bacterium
ATGCCCCGACCATCATGATTGCCGAAAAGGCCGCCGACATGATCTTGGGCCGCGCACCGCTCGTGCCTGATGATGCGCCGGTCTATGAGGGGGCTGTGGCCTAAAACAAGGCCCTCACCCAACCCTCTCCCACAGGAAGAGGGCTAAGAACGAACGGGTTGGGAGTGGGGGGTGTTCATCCACGGCCCTCTCCGCCGCGTTCGCTACAAGGGCGTGGGTCGGTGGGTCACTTCCGGCCTGAGTGAAGGGGTCTGGGTCCCCGCCTTCGCGGGGAAAGCGGGAGAAGGAAACAAGGCCCTCACTTAGGCCCTCTCTCTCAGGGAGAGGGCTTAGTGAAGCGGGTGTCTCAGTCATCCTCATCCTGAGCCTGTCGAAGGACGAGGATGTGTTCGACAGTCAGTGCGGCCGCGCATGCTTCGACAGGCTCAGCATGAGGAAGAGCTTAGGGTCTTTGCTCTTACCGAATGACGGCGTTCGCACTCAGATAGGCATCCACCGCTTGGGCGCATTCGCGGCCTTCGCGGATGGCCCAGACGACCAAAGACTGACCCCGACGCATGTCACCGCAGGCAAAGATGCGGGCTTGCGAGGTGCGGTGGTCCTTGATCTCGGCCTTAACGGCTCCGCGAGGGCCGATCTCGACGCCGGACTGTTCCAATAGGCCTTCGGTGCGAGGACCGAGGAAGCCCATGGCCAGAAGGACCATATCGGCCTTGATCTGGAAGGTGCTGCCGGGAACCTCTTGCATCGACATCTGGCCATTGGCACCCGGCGCCCATTCGGCGCGAACGCATTCGATGGCTTCGACCTTACCGTTGGAACCGATGACGCGCTTGGTTAGAACCGAGAAGTCGCGCTCGCAGCCCTCTTCTTGCGACGAGGAGGTGCGCATCTTCAGTGGCCAGTCGGGCCAGGTCATGGCCTTGTTCTCGCGCGCAGGCGGCTGAGGCATGACTTCAAGCTGGGTTACGGCCGTAGCGCCCTGACGGTTGGAGGTGCCGATACAGTCTGACCCCGTATCACCTCCGCCAATGACGACAATGTGCTTGCCCTTAGCTGAGAGGGTGCCCTTTGGAGCGGCAACGGTCTCGTCATCACCGGCCACGCGGCGGTTCTGTTGGCCGAGGAAGTCCATGGCGAAATACACGCCTTCGAGTTCGCGGCCCGGAACCTCAAGGTCACGGGGCCACTCGGCACCGCCGGCCAGAACCAGCAGATCATAATCGTCGAGCAGCCGCTGAACGGAGATATCGACACCGACCTCGATGCCGGTACGGAAGATCACGCCTTCGCCCTGCATCTGGGTGACGCGGCGGTCGATCAGGTGCTTTTCCATCTTAAAGTCAGGAATGCCGTAACGTAGCAGGCCGCCGACCCGGTCGTTCTTTTCGAACACGGTGGGGTTATGGCCCATCCGCGCCAGCTCTTGGGCGCAGGCCAGACCCGCAGGGCCCGAACCGACCACGGCAACGCGCTTTCCGGTGCCACGCTCCGACAGTTGCGGCTTGATCCATCCTTCGTCCCATCCGCGGTCAACGATCGCGCACTCGATGGTCTTGATGGTGACTGGCGTGTCCTGAATGTTCAGGGTACAGGCCGCCTCGCAGGGCGCTGGGCAGACCCGTCCGGTGAACTCTGGGAAGTTGTTGGTGGAGTGCAGGGTCTCCAGCGCCTTGGCCCAGTCGTCGCGATAGACCAGATCGTTCCAATCGGGGATC
>CAISGS010000194.1 GCA_903884915.1 uncultured Caulobacteraceae bacterium
CCGCCTGCGGATCGCCGCGCATAAATACGTCACGGCGCAGTTGGGGGCGCTTGTTGAGCTCTTCAACCGCGCGGCGCATGACATCGAGCTTGGCAAGTCGAAAGGCCAGCGCCGCCGCCATATCCTCTGGCGGGGGACCCTCTTCGGCCTTGCGTTCGGGCTTGGGCAGCATCAGCCGGGATTTCAGATAGGCTAGCCAACTGGCCATCACCAGATAGTCTGCCGCCAAGGAAAACCGAACCCTGCGGGCCTGATTGAAGAAGGCGAGATATTGTTCGGCCAACTTCATGACCGACAGCTTCATCAGGTCGACCTTCTGTGTGCGGGCCAGAGCCAGCAACACATGCAAGGGGCCTTCATAGCCCTCAATGTCGATAATCAGCGCCTCGCCATCTTCCGCAGCCGAGGCGGCGGCTTCAAAATCGAGGCTGGGCTGAAAGCCTGTGCTCATGCGTTAACGCCTGCCAACCCTAAGCGGGCCAGATAGGCCTCGGCCTCGGCGGCGTCAAAGGGCTGCACCTGACGGGCGCAGGCCCGGGCAGCATTAGCCCGTTCAGCGGCACGGCCTGATAGGTCGGGTACCTTGCTGATGATCTCGACCATTTCGGTGGGATCGCCATTGCAGTGGAGCACGACGTCAGACCCTGCCGCGAGCGAGGCTTGCGTCCGGCTCGCAAAACTGCCGCCAAGCGCCTTCATCGACAGGTCATCGCTCATCAACAGGCCGTCAAAGCCCATATGGCCGCGAATGATCTCTTGGGTCACGGTGGCGGACACGGTGGCGCAGGCCGCAGGATCGATGGCCGTAAAGACGACGTGGGCGGTCATGGCCATGGGCGCGACCTTGAGGGCCTTGAAGGGGGCAAAATCACTGGCCTCGAGCGCGGCGCGGCTGGTCTCGACGACGGGCAGTTCGAGATGGCTGTCAGCAAAGGCGCGGCCATGGCCCGGAATATGTTTGATCACAGGTGCGACACCGCCCTGCATCAGTCCATCCATAGCCGCTTGACCGAGGGCCGCAACCGCGGCGGGGTCCTGCGAAAAGGAGCGGTTGCCGATGATGTCGTGGGCACCGGGATGGCGCAGGTCGAGGCACGGCGCGCAATCGGCATCAAAGCCTAGCGCCGTCAGTTCATGGGCCAAGAGCCGATGGTTTAACCGCACCGCTTCAAGGGCCGCTTCTGGATCGGTGGCATAGAGCGCGCCGAACGGCTCAGCCGGACGCCGATTGAGCGCGAGCGGTGGGCGCAGACGCTGAACCCGCCCCCCCTCCTGATCGACAAAGACCAAGGCCCCCTCATCATCGGCCGCCTCTCGCAGGGCCGCAATCAAGGCGCGGGTCTGGTCGGCCGTCTCGATATTGCGGGCAAAGAGGATAAACCCCCAAGGCCGCACGTCGCGGAAAAAGGCCCGTTCCTGATCGCTCAGGACCGTTCCAGCGCAGCCAAGGATACAGGCCCGTGAGGTCATGGGGTCAGGTTCCTAGTTGGCCTTAACGAAACAGGTCTTCCCCGCCGCCTTGAGGCTGGCGCAGAAGGCATCGGCATCGGCCTTTGATGCAAAGCCACCAATGGCGGTGCGGTAGAGCGTTCCCCCATCCTTTGGCAGAGGAACAACCGACTTGGTCTTGCCCGCCATGGGCTTGGGGAAGGCCTTAGCAATATCGCTCCAGCCCTTATCGGCCAGCGCCGCCGTCGAGAAGGCACCGATCTGAATAGAGACATTGCCCTTAGCCGCTGGCGGCGTGGCGGCGGGCTTTACGACTACCGGCTTGGCTTCGACAGGCTTCGCAGCGACGGGCTTGGCCACAGTGGGAGCCTTGACCGCGACCGGCGCGGGCTTGGGCTGAGGCACGGGCGCAGCAAGCGGCTTGACGGGCAAGGGCTTAACCGGAAGCGGCTTCACCGGCAGGGGCGTGACGGGCAAGGGCGCGCCAGCCATAGGAGCCGTGGCGGCTGGTGCAGCCGCCGGTAAGGGAGCCGCTGCGGTCGCGGCAGGGCGTACGCCGGGCTGCTCTGGACCGGGCGTGAAGGTGGGCGGCGGCTCGACGGCTTCGGGCGCCTCGGCCTTATAGACCTGCAGGCCAGCAGCCGCATCGACGGGCTGGTCCGCCGCTGATGGCGCCGCCTTCATGGCTGCAACCGGTGCGCCGACAGGCTGCGGGGCCTGACCGGCGCTGCGCACGCCGCTTCGATAGAACAGGACAATGGCCACAACCAAAACCGCGAGGATCAGGCAACTGACCAACAGGGCCATCGGCAAGGGACGCCCACCCGGCCGCCGCGTCGTCCGCGCGTCGAAGGACAGGGGAGAGTCGGTCTGTGGCGTGTAGGCGCCGCGATCGAATTCAGACATCGCAGAGGCTCCGAAAGCCGAAATGGCCATCATCAAAACAAAAGGGGCAAGCGAATCGAATCGCTTGCTAGCGAAACAGTCTAGCCGACCCGCGCCCTAGGCTGAACTGATGGCTTTGAGCGATCCTCAGTTCCAGATCTCCAACTGAAACAGCTTGCGATGTTCTTCGATCGCGAACCGGTCGGTCATGCCGGCAATATAGTCGCAAACCACGCGCGCCTTGCCCACATCGTCACGTTCCTGAGCCCGGACCAGCCATTCGCGCGGCAGGACGTCGGGCTCTTCCATGAAGAGTTGGAACATATCGGCAAGGATCCGGCGCGCTTGGCTGCGCGTGCGGTTGACGCGCCAGTGGTGATACATGCGGGTATGGAGGAAGGCACGCAGAACGGCCAGATCCTCGGCCATATCGGCTGAGAAGGCGACCAGAGCGCGGGACATTTGCCGAACGGCATCGGGCGAATCCACCTTCTCCGCGATGACCCGACGCTGGGTCTCGGCCATCACATCATTGACCATTACCCCGATCATCCGGCGCACAGCCTCTAGACGGGTCAGACGATCATCAAGCCCCGGACGTTCGGCCTGAACAGCGCGCAATTCGGGCCCGATCAGGGGAATGTCGAGCAGTTCCTCGATCTGGAACAGGCCCGCCGCCAAGCCGTCATCAACATCGTGATTATTGTAGGCAATGTCATCGGCCAAGGCCGCGACCTGCGCTTCCGCCGAGGCCCATGTTCCAAGCCCTAGGTCATAATCGGCATTAAACTCGGCAATGGCGCTCCAAGACGGGCGGCTGAGCTTATCGATCACGGGGCCATTATGTTTGACGATCCCCTCGAGCGTCTCCCACGTCAGGTTCAGGCCCTCAAAATCGGGATAGCGGTGCTCCAGCTTGGCAACCACGCGGAAGGTCTGGACGTTGTGGTCAAAGCCGCCATAGGGCTCCATACCCTTTTGCAGTTCATCCTCGCCTGCATGGCCAAAGGGCGGATGACCCAGATCATGGGCGAGAGCGATGGTTTCGCTCAGATCCGCATCCAGCCCCATCGCCGTGGCGATCGAGCGCGCGACCTGAGCTACCTCGAGCGAGTGGGTCAGGCGGGTGCGGAAGTGGTCGCCTTCATGGGCGACAAAGACCTGCGTCTTTTCCTTCAAGCGGCGAAAGGCCGAGGCGTGGATGATCCGATCCCGATCCCGCGCAAAGGGGGTGCGGGTGCGGCTCTCCTCTTCGGTGAACCGGCGGCCCTTGGAATGGTCGGGGTTTTCAGCAAAGAGGACACGCGCAGGGGGATGAAAAATCGCCATTTGGGTTTCCAGATGGTCCGCTCAAATCAGCGCCCATCAAATATTTCCATATAACGCCCCGTTGTTGGGCGTAGTTGAGTTATCATATAGTGGTTACGAACCACTTTCGCCTATCCGGCATTAGAAAAGTCCATAAACGGCCATGGTCACCGCGACAATTACCCTGCCCTCGGCCCGCACGCCGTCCCTGCCCGTGACCCTGTCACCGGCTGCCGCCGCCCGGATCAAGGCCCTGAGCACCACCGAGGGCCGCACCTTGATGCTGCGCGTCGCCGTCGATGCTGGCGGCTGTTCTGGCTTTCAGTATAATTTCGACCTGATCGAACAGGCTGAAGAGGACGATCTGCGCATCCAGCGTGACGAGGCGGTGGCCCTGATTGACCCGGTGTCGCTCGAGCTGCTGATTGGCTCCGAGATCGACTTTGTGGATGAACTGGCCGTCGCAGAGTTCCGGGTCCGCAATCCGAACGCCAAGTCCAGCTGCGGCTGCGGCGTTAGCTTCTCCATCTAACCTGACTGTGGTTCGGTCTTGACCGGACAAGAAGGCCGACATGCGCATCGCCACCTGGAACGTCAACTCGATCAATGCCCGCCTTGAAGGGGTTCTCGACTGGTTCAAAGAGGCCAATCCCGACGTCGCCTGCCTGCAAGAAATCAAGTGTGTCGATGAGAAGTTTCCGTCAGAAGCCTTTGAATCCTTAGGTTATAATGTCGCCGTCCATGGGCAAAAAACCTATAATGGCGTAGCTATGCTGTCGAAATATCCGATGGAGGATGTGAGGCGCGGACTGCCCGGAGACGAGACCGACGAGCAGGCGCGCTATATCGAGGCCCTGATCGGCGCGCCAAAGCCGGTGCGGGTCGGCGGCATCTATCTGCCCAATGGCAATCCCCTCGGGACCGAGAAATTCACCTATAAGCTGGCCTGGATGGCCCGGCTCAAGGCCCACGCTCAGACCTTGCTGACCCACGAAGAGCCGCTGGTCCTCGCGGGCGACTACAATGTCATTCCCGAGCCAAGCGACTGTTATGATCCTGCGGCTTGGGCAGGCGATGCCCTGTTCCAACCCGAAAGCCGCGCCGCCTTTCGCGAACTGCAATGGCTGGGATTGACCGAGGCGCACAAACAGATCGTCGGCACCGAGCACGCCTATACCTTCTGGGACTATCAGGCCGGCGCTTGGCCGAGAAATAACGGCATCCGCATCGATCACATGCTGCTGTCCGCCCAAGCCGCCGACCGGCTGACGGGCTGCGAGATCCACAGCCACGTCCGCGGGCGGGAGAAGCCTTCGGATCACGTGCCTGTTGTTATTAGTTTGGATCTTTAGGGACCAACTAACTGCGTCATTGCGAGCGAAGCGAAGCGAAGCAACCCAGGGGTCTGAC
>CAISGS010000195.1 GCA_903884915.1 uncultured Caulobacteraceae bacterium
CTCAGGCCGCCGCTCTTGTCCTCAACGGCCTTTTTCTTGAACCCGGCCACCTCGCTATAACGCACGGTGCAGCGCAGCGGATTGACCAGCCCGAACCGTTTTTCGCGGTTGTCGAGGCGGTAGGGCTTGGACCCTGCAAAATCCAATTCGTAAAGTTGCTTGCCGTCATAGAACCGCGCCTTGCCCTGACAGGGACCATCTTGGCTGCTGGCCAAGGTCATGCGCATGAAGTTGGTCAAGGGATCGGCAGCCGTAACGCGCTGTGTCCTTGTCGCGGGCGGGTCGCCCATCGAGTCATAGGACGGTGTCGAGGTGGTTACCACGTCAGAGCCTGTCCAGGCCGCTGTGACCTTTCGATTGTGCTTTCCGTCGATGTTCTGGTGGGTGATGGAACTTGGCTGGGGTTCGCCATTGACGACCCGCCCCTGTGCATTGGCGCGCATATCCAGTTTGCGGAAAGCCCGTAGAAGGCCGTAGGTCACCAGCCGCACCTTAGAGCTAAAGGCCTCTGGGCTGGCGGTCTGATTGAACTGGATGTCGAGCACCTTGATATAGAGGCGACCGTCATAGCCAAGGGTCAGCTTCATGGGTTTGGCCTCGGGAACTAAAGGCGTGTCACCCTGCGCAAGGACCGGCGAGGCGAGCGTGGCCAGCGCCACGGCAAGGGCGGCAGAGCATGAGGCGATAGAGCGGCTGCGGCCGGTCATGAAGGGACTCCGAGCGAAACGATTTCGACGCCTTATAGGCTATGACTATGGCAGGGTTGAAGGGGCCGTGAGAGATCTATTCCCTCGTTGTGAAACTTGGCCGTTTCATGGCCAGACAGGACAATGGTGCAGAAACTCATCCTTGGCCATGACGGGGGCCTTGACGTGTACGGCGCGGGTGGCCTATATCGCCCCCTCTCTCGCGGAAGCCCTTTCGCGGGTCCCTGTTACTTTTTCGAAGGTTTGAGCATGTCGCGCCGCTGCGAACTCACCGGTGTTGGCCCTATGGTCGGCAATAATGTGAGCCACTCTAACGTCAAGACCAAGCGCCGGTTCCTGCCCGCGCTTAAGGCGATCACGCTTCAGTCCGAAGTGCTGGGCCAGTCCTTCCGTCTGCGTATTACCAATGCCGCCCTGCGGACCTTGGATTTCCGTGGCGGTCTGGACGTGTTCCTGGTCAAGGCGCCTGACGCCGACCTGTCGCTGCGCGCCGTGCGCATCAAGCGCCAGCTCAAGGCCAAGATCGCCGCGCAAGCCGCCGCCGCTTAAGCCTTTCAAAGCCTCAGAATTTCGAAAAGGGCTGGTCCGTTGGACTGGCCCTTTTTGTTTGGCCGCGTCGTTAAATGTCCGGACATCTTGACCCTTTTGCATAGGGGCGCCAAAACGGGCGTCTAATTGTCTGGAAGGGCCTGATCATGAAAACGCCGCGTAACTATTTCAAGCCCTTGGCCATTGGTGCGCCTGCGCCCTTGCGTGAGATTCCGCCTCGGGTCGAGCGCATGATCCATTTTGTGCCGCCGCACCTTGAAAAGGTCCGGGCCAAGGTGCCTCAGATCGCTGCGACAGTGGATGTAATTCTCGGCAATCTGGAGGATGCGATTCCGGCCGATGCCAAGACCTTAGCGCGCCGGGGCTTTATCGAGATGGCCAATGCGACCGATTTTGCGGCCATGGGCGTGGGGCTCTGGACCCGGATCAATTGCTTGAACTCACCCTGGCTGATGGATGATGTCAGCGAGATCGTCGAAGGGGTCGGCAATCGCCTTGACGTGATGATGGTGCCTAAGGTCGAGGGGCCTTGGGACATCCATTTCATGGACCAATATCTGGCCCAGC
>CAISGS010000196.1 GCA_903884915.1 uncultured Caulobacteraceae bacterium
CGCATATGGGCCAGCGGCGTCTGCCAACGGATGATCTCGGGTATCATGGAGTCGACGAGCGCCGGATTGTCCCGCAGCTTTTGGTACTGGTCGGGATGCTCGTTCAGGGCCAACAGGCCGCCGGTGATCGAGTTGCGGGTGGTGTCATTACCGCCAACGATCAACAGGACCAGATTACCCAGATATTCCATGGGATCCATATTTCGGGTGGCGTCATTATGGGCCATCATCGAGATCAGATCGTTGGTGGGCTCTGCATTGACCCGCTCGTTCCAAAGGCCAGTGAAATAGGCCAGGCACTCGAGCAGCACCTCTTGGCGATGTTCTTTGGTCGGGGCCAGCGGGCTACCTTCGGCTGCTGTCGCGGTGTCGGACCAGAAGGTCAATTTGCGGCGATCTTCCCAAGGGAAATCAAACAGGGTCGCGAGCATCTGGGTGGTCAGCTCGATGGAGACCTTGTCGACCCAGTCAAAGGTTTCACCGATTGGCAGGCTGTCAAAGATCGTATTGACCCGCTCGCGGATGGTGCTTTCCAGCTTGGCCAGATTGCTGGGCGAGACGATGGAACTGACGGCCTTGCGCTGAGCGTCGTGCTTGGGCGGGTCCATGGCGATAAACATGGGCAGGATGAAGTCAGCATCCTGATCTGCCACCGTAATGCCGCCCAGATGGGCTTCGGACGAGAAGACGCCGTGATTGGTGTCGACCGACATGATGTCGTCATACTTGGTCACCGACCAGTAGGGACCAAACTCGCTTTCAGCGCAGTAATGGACCGGTGCCTCTTTGCGCAGGCGCTCGAAATAGGGCCAGTGGGTGTTGGTGGTCCAGAGGTCTGGATTGGTCACATCCAGCTTGTCGAGCGGGATCGACCAAACGTCGACGGGCGCGCTGCCCTTTTGATCGATGGATCCGTCGCTCATAATATCCTCCAGTATGTTCGGTTCAGCCTTTGGGGCGCGCTGCCCCTAGCGGTCTTTTTCTGTCCCTAAGTCAGCAGAAAAAAGGGCCCTTGTCACGTGAACTCATTGTGTGGGCTCAAGTGGCATTGCGCCACATGCCATAGGTCTGCGGCCCGGTAGGGCTAGGCTTGTAGTCGGCGATGATTTCGAAGCCGTGACGGCGATAGAGGGCGACATTGCGTTCTGTACTGGTTTCCAAAAAGGCGGCCCGGCCCTCTGCATCCAGCCGGTCCAGACCCGCCTTCAAAAGCCGCGAGCCAATACCAAGGCCTTGCGCCTGGGGGGCGACGCCGATGAACCACAGATAGCTATGGGGCCGGTCCATGGGATGGTGCTTGTCCATGGCCGCGCGCAAGGCTGCCAGCCGCCCAAAGCGCGAAAAGCCGGTTACGGACAAAAGCCGAGGCAGGAGTTTG
Organism: uncultured Caulobacteraceae bacterium; assembly: GCA_903884915.1. GTDB lineage: Bacteria > Pseudomonadota > Alphaproteobacteria > Caulobacterales > Caulobacteraceae > CAISGS01. The sequence goes on from CAISGS010000196.1 coordinate 1,379, forward strand.
ATCTCTTCGATGAGGGGCTGATCACTGAGGGTCTCCGAAGGAATCCACACCGCAGCGGCTCCGCCCGCCTCGGGACGGCGCACCTCGCCATCGGGTAGGGCCGAGCCCGCCAGGATGAACTGAAAGAATTTCAGCCGCGCCGCGTCGCAGTGCCGGTCGCCGCGAACAATCCAACTAATATGGGGATCGGTGACAAAGGCGTCGGCGAG
>CAISGS010000197.1 GCA_903884915.1 uncultured Caulobacteraceae bacterium
GACCATCACCGACCATCTGGCCGTGCTGCGGCCTCAGGCATGGTTGATGATCGGCCATTGCGGTGGTCTGCGCTCTAGCCAGACCATCGGCGACTATGTGCTGGCCCACGCCTATCTGCGCGATGATCATGTTCTGGACGATGTGCTCGGCCCCGAAATCCCGATCCCGCCCATTGCCGAGGTCCAGATGGCCCTGCACCGCGCCGCTGAGATCATCACCGGCGAGACCGGAGAAGCGCTGAAAAAGCGGCTGCGCACCGGCACGGTGGTGACTACGGATGATCGCAATTGGGAACTGCGCTATTCGCAGTCTGCCTATCGCTTCAACCAGTCACGGGCGGTGGCCATTGATATGGAAAGCGCGACCATCGCCGCCCAAGGCTACCGGTTCCGCGTGCCCTACGGGACCTTGCTGTGCGTCTCGGACAAGCCTCTGCACGGCGAGCTGAAACTGCCCGGACAGGCCAATCTCTTTTACGATCAGGCCATCAATCAGCATCTGAAGATCGGCATCACCGCCGTCGACCTGATGAGACGCGAGGGCGCGCACCTGCATTCGCGCAAGCTGCGGGCCTTTGACGAGCCGCCGTTCCGGTAGGATCTGCCCGCTTGGGCTTAGCCCCGACCCAAAAACCCGCAGGTCAGGTCGCCGAGGGCGGGATCACCGATGGCGGTCATATGGTCGCCCTGAACCCGCTTGGCCTGAGCATTGGGGAACAGTTTGGCCAGCCCTTCGGGCGAGCCATTGTCCTCGTCCTGCGCGCCATTGATGATCAGGATCGGCGTTGGGATCGTGCCTAGGGCTGCAGGATCGACCGGCAGTTGGGACTTCAGGACCTTTAGCATCGACAGGGGCGATAGGCCCTGCGCGGCCAGCATCGCCGCCATACGCTTGCCAGCGGCGGGGTTTGCTGATTGCTCACCCTTGAGCAGGCTGTCCTCAAAGAAGGCCATACGATTGCCGATGGTGGTCGCGCCCGTGTCGCCCATGCCGCCCATCACCAGCTTGCCGGGCCGAAAGCCTCGGATCAGCAGGCGCACCGCCGTCCGCGCCCCCATCGAATAGCCGACCAGATCGACATCGCTCAGGCCCAGATGGCCCAGCAAGGCCTCGACATCCATCGACAGCACGTCTGGAGGAAAGTCAGCCTCGCCATTGAAGGGCGCGCTGGCCCCGTGGCCGCGAAAATCCAGCGCAATGACCCTTCGGCCCAAGGCGGCGATCTTGGCCGTGATGCCTGGGCCGGTCCAGTTGAGCTGTGTGCTGGCCATGAAACCATGGAGCAGCAGGGTGGGGCGTCCCTCGCCGAGGGTGTGATAGGCGATGGTCTGGCCATCAAAGCTGATGAAGCTGTGCTGCTCGGTCATGGGCCACTATGACCGCTGTGTGAATTCTTTGTCAAAGGCTCGCCATAGCCGAATTGGCACGCTAAGAATTGTCCCTATGAGCAAGCGCATTCACGCCTTTGATGGCATCAACAATTTCCGTGACTATGGCAACTACGTCACTGCGGCAGGCCGTAAGGTCAAATCGGGCCAGCTGTTCCGATCGGCCAACCTCAGTCAGGCGACCGACGCCGATCTTGAGGCCTTTGCCGCACTGGGCATTGCCTATGTGGTCGATCTGCGCCGTCCCGGAGAGCGGTTGCGCGAGCCCTCGCGGTTTCCCAAGGGCTTTGCCGGTCAGGTCATAGAAAATGACACGGGCGATCAGGTCGAGGCGCCGCATATGGAGGTGCTCCGCGCCTCTGGCCTCAATGAAGAGGCCGTGCGGGCCTATATGCTCAACTACTATACCCACGCCCCCTTTGAAGATCGCCACATCGACCTGTTCACGCGCTATTTCCAAGCCGTCGCGACGGGTAAGGGTGCAGTCCTGATCCACTGCGCGGCGGGCAAGGATCGCACCGGCATGTTGGCGGCGCTGACCCACCATGTTCTGGGGGTTCACCGCGATGATGTGATGGAAGATTATCTGCTGACCAATGTCGCCGCCCGGATCGAAGAGCGGGTCCCAACGGCGACCGAAATGGTCAAGGGCTATTTCGGCGGTGAACCGACTCCAGAGGCGGTCAAGGCCTTCTTAGGGGTTGAGGCCTCCTATCTCGAGCGCGCCTTTGAGATGATCGAAGATCGCTATTCCAGCCTCGATGACTATCTGGTCAAGGCGCTGGGGGTCGATGATGTGATGCGCGACAAGGTGGCTCACCAGCTCCTCGCCTAAATCAAAACGCCCGCCGCCGGACCATACGGTCTAGCAACGGGCGCAACTGGTACCGTGGACCTCCATCCAGGGACCTCCCTTATGGGTCAAATGCGCCATCGATGCTAATCACCAAGGCGTGAGAACGGGTAACTATGCGTAGTTTTTTTCCACCCCAACGGCTCTTAATGGGTCCCGGTCCGTCCGAGGTCTCTCAGCGTGTGCTTCAGGCCCATGCCCGCGTCACTATTGGTCATCTTGATCCAGCTTTTCAATCGCTTATGGAAGAGACCAAGGCCGGTTTGCAGGCCCTGTTCAAGGCGCCGGACCATGTCTGTCTGCCCCTTCCCGCGCCCGGAACCGGGGCGATGGAGGCGGCGATCATGAACCTGCTCGAGCCGGGCGAGGTGGCGGTGATCGCGATCAATGGCCAGTTTGGCGAGCGGATGGCGGATATGGCCGAACGGGCCGGCGCCGAAGTGATTCGGGTCGAGCATGGTTGGGGCGAGCCCATTGACCTGCGCAAGGTCGAGGCGGCCCTCTGGGCGCGCGGGGCCAAGGTGCTAGCCTTTGTTCAGGCGGAAACATCGACCGGCGTCCATTCCGATCCCGGCCCCCTCTGTGCCCTCGCACGGGAACATGGAGCCTTGAGCATAGTCGACGCGGTCACGGCCCTTGGCGGGGTCGAGGTTGATGTTGCGGGCTGGGGCGCGGATGTCGTCTATTCAGCGACCCAAAAATGTCTTGGGGGCCCCTCCCGGTCTGGCCCCCATTGCCTTTGGTCCAAAGGCCCTAGAGGCGATTGCCGCGCGCAAAACCAAGGCCCGCACCTGGCTGTTCGATGTCAGCCTGCTGATGGGCTACTGGAGCGGGGTTGGCGGGCGGACCTATCACCACACAGCCCCGATCAATGCCATCTATGGCCTGCACGAGGCCCTTTGCGTTCTGTTCGAAGAGGGCATCGAGGCCTCGATTGCCCGTCACCGGCGCTGTCATGAGGCCCTCGCGGCAGGGATCACGGCGGCCGGGCTAGAGTTCCTGACCGCCAAGGCCGACCGGCTGCCACAGCTCAATCCCATCAAGGTGCCGGAGGGCATCGACGAGGCCGCGGTGCGGGCGCGGATGTTGGCCACTCATGGCGTTGAGATCGGCGCAGGTCTGGGACCCCTCAAGGGAAAGATCTGGCGCATCGGCCTGATGGGAGCCAGCGCCACGCCGCTGAGTGTCCGGACTTGCCTGACCGCTCTGAGCCAAGCCTTGGCGGCGGAAGGGTTTGATCTGTCCTTAAAGGATGTGCTGGCGGCCGTAGAGGCCCGACTGGCGGATTAGTTTTTATGCTCATCGGACCTTGAAACAACGATTAGGGGGCTGACAAACCCCCATCGGCGGTCCACCGTTGCTCTAGGCGAGACCACACAAAAAGAGGGTCCGTCCGGAGGATAGATGACGGATCAGGCGATCGGGACTGCATCAGCAGCCGGCAAACCGCGCGGGCTCTCCTTGGGGGCCATTTCTTGGGCTTTGCATCAGGGCGCGCGAGACCCCTATGTCATCCTGATCACCATCTATGTGTTCATGCCCTATTTCTCGACCGTCGTGGTCGGAGACCCGGTGCGAGGGCAGGCGATGGTTGCCGCCTATGGCATGTGGTCGGGTCTGATTGTCGCCTTCACCTCACCCCTTCTCGGAGCCTCTATCGATAGGCTTGGGCCGCGCAAACCGGGCATCCTGCTCGGCGTAGCCCTGATGGTGCCGATGATCTTTTCCCTCTGGTGGACCAAGCCCGATGGCTCGGGCCTCAGTGTCGCGGCCGTGGTGGTCTTGGCGACCATTATCGGGGTTTTGTTCAACTATATCGAGATGTTGCACAATGCCTTGCTGATCCGCGCCGCGGGCATGGACAAGGCCCATACGGCCTCTGGTCTCGGACTGATGTGCGGCAATGGCCTGTCGGTTCTGGCCCTGATCTTCGTGCTCTGGGCCTTTGCCTTGCCGGGCAAGGTCGATTGGCCGTTCATTCCGGCCCATCCCCTCTTTGGCCTTGATCCCTTGAAACATGAGACCGACCGGATCGTTGCCCCCATCGCGGCGGTGCTCTTCACGATCTGGACCATCCCGCTGTTCCTGTTCACGCCCGATGAGCCCAAGACCGGCGCCACGGTGATGCAGGCGCTAAAAGGCGGCATGGAAACCCTTCGCGGGATGCTCGGCCTGCTGAAGGGCCACAAGGATGCGGCGATCTTTTTGGGCGCGCGGATGATCTATGTCGATGCCATGACCGCCTTGCTGCTGTTCGGCGGCGTCTATGCGGCGGGCGTCATGCATTGGGGCGTGTTGGAGATGCTGATCTATGGCGTCGCCCTGAGCATCTTTGCGGTCTTTGGCGGCTATTTTGGTGGCTATCTCGACGGACGTTTTGGCCCCAAGCGCGGGGTGCAGGTCGCGATCTTGGGCACCATCCTGTGTCTGGTGTCGCAGTTGGGTATGAGACCGGACCGGATCCTCTATTTCTGGGCCTATGACGTCTCGGCCCATCCCAAGGTCTGGAACGGGCCCTTCTTCACCACCTTGCCAGAGGTGCTCTATCTGGTGATCGGTTTTGGCGTGGCGATCTTTGTCACGGGGTCCTATGCGTCGAGCCGCACCCTCTTGACCCGCCTGATCCCGTCCAACCAGACGGGGGCCTTCTTTGGCCTCTATGCCCTATCCGGCACAGCGACGGTGTGGATCGGCTCGATGATGGTCCAGCTCTTCACCAGCCTGTTCAAGACCCAGCAGGCGGGCTTCATTCCCATCGCCGCCATGATGGTGATCGGCTTTGTGATCTTGCTGTTCGTCAAGGGTGGGCAAAGGGACACGACCCTCTAAATTGCTAGGGTAACTGGTGTGAACAGGCGCACCAGTCTAGAGCGTCCCCATGTATGCACCGGTCATTCTTCAGTCCGAATGGCAAGAGCCGGCGTCGATTTTGGCCGGCCTCGCTCATGAGGACTATTGCGTAGGGCTGATCTCGGACGGTTCGGTCGAACGCGGTCGCTGGTCCTATGTGGCCGCGCGACCGGACGAGGTCTTGACGGTCTATCCTGAAAACGGCCTTGACCCCTTTTCGGCGCTCTCAACCTTGATCGGGGCGGGCCTTGGCATGGCGCCAGCGATAGATCCTGACCTTCCGCCCTTTCAAGGGGGCGTGATCGGTCTTGCCAGCTATGAGCTCGGCGCGAGGTCAGAGCCTGTGAATTTGGCCCGGTCGCAGGGGTGGGCCGATCTGGTCTGTGCGCGCTATTGCAGCCTCTTGGCCTTCGATCATATTCATCGAAAGCTGTTCGCGATCGGATGCGGATCCAATGGCCTTGAAGCGGCTGACCTGGCATTGAGTTGGCTGACCTTGCCCAGACCGCCTATCTTTCAAGGGCGATTGGCGCAGGGCTTTGAAGCGGTAGCCAGCCATGGCGTCTATGAAGCCAATGTGGCCACGGTCGTAAAGAAGATTGAGGCGGGTGAGATTTTTCAGGCCAATATCGCTCAGTCTTGGCGGGGGCGGCTGGATTCCGGTGCGACCCCCGCAGACCTGATCGACCGGCTGATTGCCGCCAGCCCCGCGCCCTTTGCCGGCTATGTGAAGCTGCCCGGCCGCGCGGTGGTGTCCAATTCTCCGGAGCGGTTCATCCGCATTCAGGCGGGCTCCCCGCGTTTGGCGCAGACCCGGCCGATTAAGGGCACCGCTCCGCGGGGTGTCGATGCCCCCAGCGACCAAGCTCTGGCTGAGACCTTGCGGGCCAGCATCAAGGATCGCGCCGAAAATCTGATGATCGTCGATTTGATGCGTAATGATCTGGCGCGGGTCTGTGTGCCCGGGACGGTACGCACACCCCAGCTGTTTGAGGTCGAGACCTTTACCAATGTCCATCATCTCGTCTCGACGGTGGTGGGTGAGCTTATCGCTGGCCTTGATGCCGGTGAGGTTCTGCGCGCCACCTACCCGCCCGGCTCCATTTCGGGCGCGCCGAAGGTTCAGGCCATGAGGGTCATTTCTCAGCTCGAGCCGCCGCGTGGTCCCTATTGCGGGGTCCTGTTCTGGGTCGGGTTTGATGGCGGCTTTGACTCCAGCGTTTTGATTCGAACCGTGGCCTTGGTTCAGGATGCTGAGGGTTGGTCATTCGAAGTGCGGGCCGGGGCAGGGATTGTCGCCGACAGTGACCCGGCGTCTGAGCGCTTGGAAACCGAGCATAAGATCTCTGCCATTCGGGCAGCCCTGTCGGGAGATGAAAGATGATCGTAATTGATCCTACCGATCGCGGTCTCTTGCTGGGTGATGGTCTGTTCGAGACGCTTCTGGCCTTGGATGGCAAGGTCCAGAGGCCTCTCGCCCATCTGGCGCGCATGGGGCTAGGCTGCGCCGCCCTCGGTCTGCCCGCGCCCGATCAGGATGAGGCCATGAGGGTGATGGCCGACGCGCTTGCCACGTCAGGTTTGACCCATGGGCGAGCGGCGGTGCGGCTCAACTGGACGGCAGGCAGCGGTGGCCGTGGTCTGAACCGGCCGCTGACCCTCGAGCTTCGCCTGTGGGCAACCGCGGCGGCCAGCCTAAAGCCAGACCATCCTGCACGGCTCATGCTCGCCAGCGTGCGCCGCAACGCGACCTCGGTTACGGCCCATCATAAGACCCTCGCCTATCTGGACAATGTCATGGCGCGGCGAGAGGCCCTCGCGGTCGGTGCCAATGAGGCCGTCATGCTCAATCAAGATGGCGATCTGGCCTGCGCCGCCGCCTCCAACCTGTTCTGGATAGAAGACACGCAGCTTCTTACCCCCGACCTCTCCTGCGGTGTCTTGGCAGGAACAGAGCGGGCGCGGGTCCTTGCGGCGGCGGCTGAGGCGGGGATTGAGGCGCGCTCTGTCCACGCCTCTGCGGATATTCTGCAGAAGGCCGACGGCATCTTCCTGACCAACAGTCTGAATGGGCTTTGGCCGGTGAGCCATTGGCAAGGCACTGCTGTGAAGACGAGCCCCGATGCCCTTAGGATTATGACAGTCTTGGGCGGTCCTTAAGGGCTGACCCGAACCGGTACCGTAATATCGCAGACCGAAAAGTCAGCACCCTTGGCCAAGCGGGCCTTGCTGATCAGTCTTGTCCAGATCGGGCTACTTGGCGTCGGCAAGCTAATGCGGCGTTGCTGGGCCTTGGGCAGGTCGGCCATGAGGCGCACCGTCTCCATCCGATCCGGGTCCTGAACCGGTTCGCCGGTCTTGAGCGCCCGCACGACCGGTAGGCCCACAACCACCCGGCCCCAAACCGTGTAGCGTTTGTCGAGCGCCGGATAGGCCTGACGCATCAGGAAGAACTCGCTGTTGGCGCTGTTTTCCTCATCATTGCGACCGGCCCCGACCACGCCGGGACAATAGAGGCCCCAGGCCGATGCCTTGTGATCGCCGGTCCATGCCATCACCCGGTTCGGCTGGGTCTGGACGGGAACAGAGCCCATAAATCCCGTCACCGCGCCGGTCGGCTGGGCCGCCACGACGAGCGGCTGATCGACGCTGCGCCGGAAGGTGAACTCCGCCTTGAGGTCGGGATAGGCCGAGCGGCCATCATCCTGATTGGTCGGATCACCGGTCTGGGCCATGAAGCCATCAATGACCCTGTGAAAGTGCAGCCCGTCATAGAAGCCTTCGCGTGTCAGCTTCCGGACCCGCGCGACATGGGCCGGTGCCATATCGGGGCGCAACTCAACAATGATCCGCCCCTTGGTGCTGTCGATGACCAGCAGATTTTCCGCCGCGATGGGCTGCCAAGCGGGCGCTGCCTGCGCGCCGCCGAGGCTGAGAATGGAGAAGCCGACGGCCAGACCAAACCTCTTACGCGCCATTGGCTTGCTCCCCATCGATTGGTGCTAGCGACCGGTAAAGACCGGTTTGCGCTTTTCGACAAAGGCGGCCATGCCTTCTTTTTGGTCCTCGAAGGCGAAGAGGGAGTGGAAGAGGCGCCGTTCCAGCATGACGCCCTGTGACAGGGGCGTCTCATAGGCGGCATTGACCATCTCCTTGGTCAGCTTGACCGCATTGGGCGACAGGGCGGCGATCTTTTTGGCGGCGGTCATGGCCGTGTCGATCAACTCGGCC